>CAYTRA010000277.1:0-3513 GCA_964439675.1 uncultured Dehalococcoidaceae bacterium | reverse complement strand
ATCTCCCCGGCGGAGAGGTGGAGCGCCGGCGAGGGGAACCGCTCGATCTCGACGACGGCCGACTGCACCTTCGGCGGCGGCCAGAAGGCCTGCTTCGGCACCTCGAACAGGATGCGGGGGGCGCCGTACAGTTTCACGCTCATCGAGAGCAGGGACTCCTTGCCCGGCCCGCCCACGATGCGCTGGGCGACCTCGCGCTGGATGAGGATGACGATGCGCTCCGGGGGCGCGGGCGCCTCCAGCAACTTCCGGACAATCGGCTGGGTGATGTAGTAGGGCAGGTTGCCGACCGCCACGTACGAGGCGTCCGACGCCACCCCCGCCTCCGCGAGGAGTTCCACCGGCTCGAAGTCCATGATGTCCGCCGCCAGCACCGTGAGGCCCTCGTGGGCTCGCAGGCGCTCGCGGGTGAGGGCGGAGAGGTCCTCGTCCAACTCGACGGCGACGACGGTCTGGGCGCGCTGCGCCAGCTCCTCCGTCAGCCCGCCCGGCCCCGCGCCGATCTCCAACACGGGCGTCGAGGCGTCGCGAACGGCGGCGGTGGCGATGTCGCCCAGCAGGAACTCGTCGACGAGGAAGTGTTGCCCCAGCGCCTTGCGGGGGTGGACGCCCAGCCGCTTCAAGTACTCCGGCGGCTCCGGGACGCCCTCGCTGCGGCGCTTCTTCGCCGCCGCGCCCTTGGTGGACGGGTGGCGTCGCGCAGCCGAGGAAGGACGACGACGGCTCACGTACGCCTCCTCGGCCGGCGAAAGAGTCATGGGGTGGCCGTGCCCCGCCGTCGCACGACCCTTCAGGCTTGCTCGCGCTGGCCGGCTCAAGCCCGGCGACCCCGTGGCGCCCGACGCGGTCGGCTTACCGTTGCTGCCTTCCGGCCCTGGCGGGGTTCACCGGACGTCGCCGCACGGGACCAGGCTCTCAACGCCGCCTGGCGCTCGCAGTCCCTTCAGAGTCGTTCTCGGACGGGCATTCAGCCCCGCTGTAGCGGACTGCGGGTACAGGGCACCGCTAACGCCCCGCCTAGCACGACCACCCTGATCGTATCAGCGCCCCGCCGGAAGCGGGCAGACAGGCGAGCCGGGCTCCCGTGATATTCCGGTTTGCTGAGCGAGGGGGAGGCTCTACGCGGTCAGGATCGGGACGCCGTACTGTCCGATGCAAGGATCTCGAGTCACGATCCTTAGCCCCTCAATCTGCGCTTGCGCGATGAGCATCCGGTCGAAGGGATCTTCATGGTGATGAGCGAGCCCACCGGCGAGGAGCGCGTGCTTCGCGGTGATTGGAAGCAGATCGAACTGGTGGCGCTCCAGTTGTGCCTCCAGGTCATCGGGCGCATCCAGCTTGCCGATGCCCTTCTTGATCGCGATCTCCCAGACGCTGGCGACGCTCACGAGCACGACTGAGTCATCGCTGCCAATCGCACTTCGCGCCTCATCCGACAGGGTGGGATCCGCTGCCAACCACCACAGGAGCGTGTGCGTGTCCAGCAGCAGGCTCACGCGCGCCTGCCACTGAAGGCCGCCGCCAACTCCTCCGGAAGGTCGTCAAAGTCCTCGGAAATGCGCACACGGCCTTCCCAGCCTCCGGGCGTACGAGGCCCGCGTTCGCTCCGGTAGGGCACGAGACGCGCGACGGGCTTCCCGGCCCTTCCAATCACGATCTCCTCGCCTCGCTCCACGCGCTCAAGTAGGCGCGAGAGATGGGTCTTCGCCTCATGAACGTTCACCTGGACCATGGACCGGCCTCCTCGGACTGGACTAAGTTTAGTCTAGCATCGTGCGAGGCGGGCGACTAACCCCGCCGACCGCCGCACACCCCCAACATCGCGCCCGTGGCCGACAGCGAGTAGCCTGTCGCCTCGACCGATCTCTGCCCGCGAGGTGGCTCGCGGCCGAGCCTGCGAGGAGTCTCCGTGCGCGTCCTCTCCCTGGGTCACCGGCTCCAGAACCGGAGCGTCGACAACCACACCATCCTCAACGCGCCCAACATCGCGGACTACCACGCCATCGTCCTGGACCCGGCTGCCGCCTTCGACCTGGTGCGCAGCGCTGCCCGAGCGCAGGGCGAGTTCATGACGCACGCCGACGTCACCGTGGTGAACGGCGACTCCTCGGACGGCACGGCCGGCCTCGCGGGGTTGCTCCAGCGGCGCCGCGAGGAGTTTCAGCGCGCCTTGGACAACGGCGCGACCGTCTGCGTCTTCCTGGCGCCCCAGTCCCGCTTCCACGGCGTGAACGGCCTCCAGGGCTTCGACCGCTACTTCTTCCTCCCCGCCCCGGACGGCATGGCCTGGGACGACGAGGCCATCCGCGGCTCCGAGGGCACCCAGGTCGCGGTGGTCGACCACGACCACCCCTTCGTCGGCGTCTACGCCACCTTCGAGAAGGCCGTCCTCTACCGTGCCGTCCTGAACGAGCGCGCTCCCGGCTTCGCGAAGCACGCCCGCGTCTTCATCCGCGCCGCCGGAGGCGACCCGGTGGGCGTGGAGTTCCCCGTCCTCAACGGCCGCATCGTCTTCCTGCCCTCCCCGAAGGACCCCGGCGCCAACTGGCTCGCGGGCCCCGAGGGCGGCGCGATCGTCGAGGCGATGGCGGAATCCCTGGGCCGCCGCGACGAGGACGACCCTCGCTGGGCGCAGGAGTTCATGCCGGAGGGCCTGCGCGAGCGCGAGGACGTGGTGCGCCAGGCGCGCGCCACCGTCGACCAGGCGCAGGCAGCCCTCGAGGAGGCCGAGGCCGCCGCCGAGGACATCCGCTCGCTCCGCCGCGCCCTCTGGGCTACCGGCGACACCATGCTGCTGCCGGCCGTCCTCGCATGCGCCGAGGCCATCGGCTTCAAGCGGGCCCAGGACGCCCACGGCGACGCCGTCATCACCGAGGGCTCCACGACGATCCAGGTGGTGGCCGCCGGCTCCACCGAGGCCGTGGACATGGCCCCGCACTACCGCCTGCGCCAGCGGCTGGACCGCATCATCGAAGCGCGCGCGATTGCGCCTCGCGGCCTCGTGGTGGTGAACGGCCAGCGGCTCACGCACCCGACGGAGCGCAAGCGCGAGTTCGCCGACTCCCTGCGGGTGGCCTCGGAGGCCGTGGGCTACGCCCTGGTGACCGCGCCGCAGTTGTACCGCGTCGCCCACGCCGCGAAGGCGGGCGCCCCGGAGGACATGCTCGCCGAGGCGCGCCGGCGCCTGGCCACCACGGACGGCGTGGTCAACTTCGACGATCTCTTCGAGGCGCCGCCTGCCCCCGCGGCGCCGGAGGACACTGCCCCCGAGGCCGAGGAGTAAGCGGGGGCCACTTCCACGAACCGAGGGCATCGCGCCTGCTCGTGCCCGTCCGCCCTTCGACAGGCTCAGGACGAACGGGTGGTGGCGAGAGCGCTGGCAGCTCACCCCAGCCGCTTCATGCTGGCGCGGGAGCGCTGGGGGTTGGGTGGCTCCCTCTCCTCAGGACGTTCCGGCTCTGGCCCCCTCCCCCCTCGCGGGTGTTCAGACCGGAGACATACGACACACCTGTT
>CAYTRA010000276.1:2237-3907 GCA_964439675.1 uncultured Dehalococcoidaceae bacterium | reverse complement strand
CACCAGGTCAGTGCCCGTCGCGCCCTCCGGCAGGCGTCCCTTCAGGCGCACGCCCACCACCTGCGGGATCAGCATGGCGACCGGCTGGCCGAGCATGGCCGCCTCCGCCTCGATGCCGCCCACGCCCCAGCCGACGATGCCCAGGCCGTTGATCATGGTGGTGTGGGAGTCCGTGCCCACCAGCGTGTCCGGGTAGGCCACCCCGTCCTGCTCCCAGACCACCTGGCCCAGGTACTCCAGGTTCACCTGGTGGACGATGCCGGTGCCGGGCGGCACCACGCGGAACGTCTTGAACGCCTGCTGTGCCCACTTCAGGAGCTCGTAGCGCTCACCGTTGCGCTCGTATTCCTTCTCCACGTTGAGGCCAAACGCAGCCTCGATGCCGAAGACGTCCACCTGGACCGAGTGGTCGATGACCAGGTCCACGGGCTGCAGCGGCTCGATCTTCGCGGGGTCGCCGCCCATCTCCGCCATCGCGTCACGCATGGCCGCGAGGTCCACGACACAGGGGACGCCGGTGAAGTCCTGCAGCACCACGCGGCCCGGGCGGAACGCGATCTCCACGTCCGGGTCGGCGGCGGCGTCCCACTTCGCGACCGCCTCGATCTGGCCGCGGTCCACGCTGGTGCCGTCCTCGTAGCGGAGGAGGTTCTCCAACAGGATGCGGTGCGTAAAGGGCAGCCGGTGCAGGTCAGCGCCCAGCGCCGCCGCTGCCTTGTCGAGCCGGTAGTACTCCAGGCTCTTGCCGCCCACGTCCAACGAGTCGCGAGCGCCGAAACTGTCTAGGGAGGCCATGGGAAGGTCCCTTCCGTCTCAGGCGATCCCGCGGTGAGGCGCCGGGGAGCCGGGCGTGGCGAGCCGGGCGAGATGCGACCTCAGGTGTGAGCCCGGCAGCCCGATTCTAGCGCACCCCGTCGTTTGTCCAACTCGTCAGCCCCTGCGATAGAAGCGCGAGCCGGCCAATGGCTGCGTGAGGATGCGGCGATGCCCGCACTGCAACCGTGCCTGCACAAGCACGGAAGCCAGACGAAGGGCAGCCTGATGAACGATATGGACCGAGAACAGAGTCAGAGCGTCGGCGGCGGGATGCTGGCGGGTGGAATGGCCGGGACCGGCGCCGGAGCCGCCGGCGGTGGAGTGGTCGGCTGGGGCATCGGAATGGCGTGCGGCACCATCATGGGGTTCATCTGGGGCCTGTTGCTCGGCCTCATGATCGAGCGTCGTCGCTAGATCTCTCCGACGCGGATGAGGCCACACGAGCGAGGCCTGGCAGCACTGCCAGGCCTCGCGTGTGTCGTGGGCGTTGCCAGCGTGCGCTACTCGACGGTGAGGGTGCCCACCATGCCTGCCTCGCGGTGACCCGGGACGGTGCAGTAGAACTCGTACTCGCCCGCCTCCGTCGGCGTGAAGGACAGCGAGGCGGTCTCACCCGCCTGGAGCACCACGTCGATCGCGGCCTCGTCGCCCTGGTACTCGTCGCTCACACCCTCTGCCTCGATCTCGTCGATCGTGAACGTGTGCTCCAGGACGCCGGTGTTCTCGAAGTCGATCGCCAGTTCCTCGCCGGCCGTCGCCGTGATCTCGTTCTGGCTGTAGTTGATGTCGATCATTTCGACATCCAGCGCACCCGCGGAGCCACCGCCGCCGTCGGCCGTCTCGGTGGCCGTGGC
>CAYTRA010000276.1:0-2137 GCA_964439675.1 uncultured Dehalococcoidaceae bacterium | reverse complement strand
GTGGCCGTGGCCGTCTCCGTCTGGGTGGCGGTCTCTGTCGCAGTCTGCGTGGTCGTGGTGGTTCCATCGCCGTTCAGGGGATCATCCAGGCCGTCGCCTTCGCCGTCACCGTTGCAGGCGGCGATGCCGAGCGCCGCAACGGAGAGCGCTGCGACCAGCAGGAAGCGCCGGGCTCGGCCGCCGAACGGCGAGAAGCGCGATGTGGGGGCGCCGGCGGAGAGTGGGTCTGTAGAGGGGTTGGACATACGGGCCTTCCTCGTTCCTGCCGACCGCGCTTGTCCCACCGTCCCACCGAACCTGCGCATGGGGAACGGAGATTCGAGCAATCCGTCACGAACTCGACACGGGCACGAGTGATCCGGTCACACCGCCACGTTGGGCCTCGATTGCGCGCGGGGCGGGGGACGTCGAGGCGACGCACGAGGGCAAGAGGAAGCCCCGGCAGGGCCGGGGCTTCCGTACTTCCACTCCGCCTACCGCCTGCGGATTGGAAGGTCTGCCGGGGAGAGGATGCCGGTTGCCCGGCTGGTGTCCTACACGCATGTTCTCGCCGTCCGCGAAGCCCCGCCCGGGGCGAAGGGGGTCCCGATGCTGGGACCTTCGTCCCGTGTTCCCGTCGCGGGGCAGGACCGCCGGAGGCATGGAGGGAGTCCGCAACGGGCGCTTGTTCGGAGTCGGTCGGGCGCTCTAACATGGGACATGCTGGACGGCCCCGCAGCGGGCGGTTAGCTCAGTTGGTACGAGCGCCTGCTTCACACGCAGGAGGTCACTGGTTCGAGTCCAGTACCGCCCACCAGCGAGCCGCCCCAGGGCAAGTCAGAGCCGAAGTGGCGGAATTGGCAGACGCGCTACGTTCAGGGCGTAGTGGGCGCAAGCCCGTGTGAGTTCAAGTCTCACCTTCGGCACCATCACCGACCGTCAGGCCTCATCCCAGGCCCGTCAGGTCCAGCAGACGGTTCGGACATCGTGCGCTCGTAGCTCAGGGGATAGAGCGTTGCCCTGCGGAGGCAAAGGCCGGAGGTTCGAATCCTCCCGGGCGCACCACTTCTCTTCTTACAGTCCCCCCGCTCGCAGGCATCGTCGGCGGTGACGCCGCCTACGCCGGCTCGTCGGAAGTGCGGCGCACCTCTTCGAGGTGGTCCTCGATGAACATCGGGTCGAAGCGGCTCACGCGCAGCGCGTAGCGCGCCATCTCCAGCGCGAGTTCCTGCTCGCCCACCACCGCCTCGTGTACGCCGTGGCTCTCCAGGTGGTCGCGCTCCTCGTTGGAGTGCGTGCGCGCCACGATGGTGACGTCCGGGTTCATGTCCCGCGCGATGCGCACCAGCCGCCGCACTGTGGCCGCGTCCGGCACGGCGATCACCAGGATCGAGGCGGCCTCGAAGTTCACGCGTTCCAGCAGCAGACGGTTGTCCGCGCGTCCCATCATCGCCACGATGCCCTGCTCGCGGAGGGCGCTCACCGTGTGCGGCTCTTGGTCGATGACCGCCAGCGGGACGTCTTGCGCCCTCAAGGCCGCGGTCACCAGGCTGCCCACGCGGCCGTGGCCGCATACCACCACATGGTCGTGCAGTCGCGCGGCGGGGTTCTCGGCGGTGCGGAACGCGAGTTGGCGATTGTTGGCGCGTTCAAGGCGGTCCGCGCCTTTGTCGGCCACGTGGAGCAGGCCGGGCGAGAGCACCACGCTCAGCGCCGCGCCCGCGATGAGCGCCGAGAACTGGTCGTTCGTGATGGCGCCCAGGCCGAGGCCGACGGATGCCAGCAGGAACGAGAACTCGGCGCACTGCGCCAGTGCGGCGGAGGAAAGCGTGGCGATCCGCTGGGGCACGTTGAACAGCCATGACACGCCGGCGACCACGGGCCCCTTCACCACGATGATGAGGCCCAGCACCACCAGCGTGATGTCCAGGTGCTGGAACAGGAACAGCGGGTCCACCAGCATGCCGATGGAGACGAAGAACAGCCCCACGAAGATGTCCCGCACGGGACCGAGGCCATCGATGATCTCGTGGCGGATGTCGGACTCCCCCAGCACCACCCCCGCAACGAACGCGCCCAGCGCCGGCGACAGCCCGAACAGCGAGGCGGTGTAGGCGGTCAGCAGGCCCATCGCCGCCGTGGAGAGCAGGAAGACCTC
>CAYTRA010000275.1:0-3917 GCA_964439675.1 uncultured Dehalococcoidaceae bacterium | reverse complement strand
TGTTCGCTCTGGGTGTTCGCTCTGGGATCGTCCGTCCGAGGCGTCTCCCCACGCCTCCTCGATCTTGCGACGTGCTCGACGGTGCTCGACGGCGCTGCCGGTGCTAGACGGCGATGGCCGCCGCCTGCTCCGCGGACCGTTCCTGGATCATGCCCTCCAGCAGCAACTCCAGCGCCATGGTGTGCGCGCACCGTCCTTCAAGAGAGAAGAACGAGCATTCGCACTGCCAGGAGCCGTCCTGGAAGGAGACCTGGTGGTCGCCGTTGTTGCCGTGGATCGTCACAGCCATGGCGCTCACGTCGAACCTGGAGCGGTCCTCCGCGTACCGGTGCGCCTTCTCGATCTTGCCAATCATCCCTGAGTGCATGAAGACTCCTCGCGCTGCTTCACAAAACACAGACGCCGCGGAGCGTGCCGCGGCGTCAACCAGGGGAGTACCAACTGCTGCGAGTGGTTCACAGGACACCTCCCCGTCAAATGGGTGTTCCTGGACTCTCGTTGGTGCGGACGCTACGCCTTCGCGATCCGGCCCGTCAACATTGCGCCGCCCCTCACGAACGAGCCCCCAGATCGCGGCGCAACCCGCCCTCAACCCACCTCCGCCAGCACCTCGTATCGAGGCCCGCCGGGGCCGAGATGCGACCGCACGAGGGCGACCCGACGCGCCACGAACGGCGCGGGATCGGGCGCCGGGGCGGCCCTCAACGCCTCCGCTACGCGCCGCCGCTCGTCCGGCGTCGCCCGCCGGCCGACGCGTCCCAGCGTGAGGTGCGGGTTGTACGCGCGCTCCTCGCGAGGCGTCCCCAGCGCTTCCTCCACCGCGGCATCCACACGTGCGACGAGCGCGTCGAGCGCCCGGCGGTCGCCCTCGATGCGGAGCATCGCGACGCCCGTGCGCGCCGCCGGCCCGAACGTGCCCGGCGTGCCGAGCGCGAGGGGCACCTCGATGGGTGGCGTCGCTCGCTCCAGCGCAGAGGTGAGTGCGGGCACGTTCTGCTCCGGGACTTCGCCGAGGAAGCGCAGCGTCAGATGCATCAACTCCGGCGAGACCAGTCGCAGGAGCCCTCGGACGTCGGCGGGCAGGGAACGCTGCACCTGCTGCGCGGCATCGCGCCACGCCTCGGGTGCTTCGATGGCGATGAAGAGGCGCATTAGTCCGCCTCGGCGGCCTCGTTCGCGGGGGTGGGCAGGCCCAGGAGGCGCGCGGCGTTGCCGCCGAGGATCGCCTCGCGCGCTCCGTCCGTGGACAGCGCGTCCATGACCTCCGCGCGGTCCATCGCCTGCGAGCGCAGCGGGAAGTCCGACCCCCACGCCAGGTGCCGCACCCCCACCAGGTCGATGACCGTGCGGTAGACCTCGGCGGCGTCGTCGCGTCGATAGAGGAACGGCATGGCGGCCGTGTCGAAGAGCAACCGGCCGGTTTCGATGACCTCGCGCACCTCGGGCATCAGCGCGAAGAAGGGGAAGCCGCCGCCCAGGTGTGCCGCCACCACTCGCGCGTCTGGTTGCGCCTGGACCACGCGCCAGAGGCCACCCGGTGTCAGCCCGCCGGCCTTGCCGGGATAGGCGTGCCCCACCTCCTCCGAGCAGTGGGCCAGCACCGGCAGCCGCGTCTCCGGGAACGCCTCCGGATCGGTGACGCGCACCTCGCCGATGCCGTGCGCACCGACGATGTCCACGTCCGTGGGGACGAAGGCGAGGATGCGCCCGTCCGACGCGCCGGCGACGTCCACCAGGTAGGCCGCGTGGTCCCTCGCCAGGCCCGGGTCATTCCACCAGAAGCCGCAGGCAACCGAGACGTCCACGGTGGCCTCCTGCATCGAGGCGAGCAGGTCGCCGGCGGTGGCCATGGCGGCATTGGGGTTCGTGTACATCTCCGCGAACGCGGGCTCACGCTCGACCAGGCGTTCGCGCTGGGCGATGAAGTCCGGGGGGAAGATGTGCGTATGGATGTCCACGATCACGCGAGGGATCGTACAGTGAGCAGGATGGAGCGGCGGGGGTAGCAACGGGCGTCGAGGCAGGGTCGGCCTCTCCTCGGCACCGGACGGCATCCGCTTCATGGCCCGACGGTCAGATGCGCACGCTTACGACGACACGACGGTGGCGCTCCCACCGCTGCGTTTCGACGCTCACGCCCGCCCGGACGACACCTCTGACCTCGAGCACCACGAAGACTGCCGCGCGCCGGGCGACTCCTGGTTGCGCCGCTATCGAGGCGCGCTCCTCCTCGCCCTGGCTTGCGCGGCCCTCGTCGCCGTCACCTGGCTGGCGTGGACGCCCGCGCTGGACGCCGTCGCGGAGGGGGCGAGCACGCTCGCGAGTCGCGAGGGCGACGGGCAGACACGGATCACCGCCTCGGTCGCCCTCGGGGCGGTGGCGGTGCTGGGGTTCGTGGTCGCGTGGGGGCGCTCGACGCACCCTCGACGGGCGATGCGCCTGTCCCGGGGGCGTGGGAAGATCGGCGTCGACTCCGTTGCCGGCGCGCTCCGCGACGACCTGCTGGCCCTGCGCCAGGTGCGGGAGGCGGAGGTGCGGGTGGAGAACCGCGGGCGGCGAGGCCTGCTGGTCCACGCCTGGCTCCGCGTCCATGCCGATGCACGCATCGATGAGACGCTGGACCTGGTGGACGCGGCGGCGGACGACCTGGTCTACGAGCGGCTGGGCCTCGCGCTCGCTGAACCGCCGCTGGTGGACGTACGGTACGACGAACTCGACCTCCGGGCCGCGCGCGCCAGCGCCGCCGGGCGTGGACACGACGAGGATGCATGAGCGACGAGCAAGAGCGACGCATCACCCAGCCGCCGCGCGCCTTCGACGAGGACGCGGAGACGCCCTCGCAGCCGGGGGAGGGCGAGGGATCCCCGGACACGGCCGGACCCGACGACGCGGAGGCTGACCCGAGCGCCGAGGCCGAACCCGAAGTCATCGAGGAGCACGCGGAGCCGGAAGAGCCCGCCGCCTTCGAGGACCTCTCGGAACTGCCGTCGCTGCTGGAGGCGCTGCTCTTCGTCACGGACCACCCTGTGGACACGGGCTACCTCGCCCGGGCGGTGGAAGTGACCGTGCCGCGCGTGGAGCACGCGCTCGACGCGCTGGCGGAGTCGCTCCGCGAGGGCCGGCGTGGCATCCGCCTGCAGCGCGGGCCGGTGGGCGTGCAACTGGTGAGCGCGCCGGAGGCGTCCGCGCAGGTGGAGCGCTTCCTGGGCCTGGAGGCCAACCGTCGCCTCTCGCAGGCCGCGTTGGAGACGCTCGCCATCATCGCCTACCGCCAGCCCATCACGCGCGGGCAGGTGGACACCGTACGAGGCGTCTCCTCAGACGGCGCCATCGCCACCCTGAGGGCGCGCGACCTCATCGAGCCTGCCGGCCACGCGGCCGGGCCCGGCCGTCCGATGCTCTTCCGCACCACGCAGCGCTTCCTGGAGCACTTCGGCCTGGAGCGACCCGGACAGTTGCCCCCGCTCCCGGAAGACGTTGACCTCCCGCCCGCCGAGATCCAGGCCCAACTCGGCCTCGACGAGGCCACGATCCTCGAGGCGCTCGCCCCGCCCGCCCCGACTGCGGAAGAGCCTGCGGAGGCGGAGGACGGGCCCGTCGAGGAGGGTGCGGCGACCGACGCTTCCGAGGGCGACTCCGGCGTCGAGGCGCCCTCGGACGGCGAGCGGGACGAGGTGGACGAGGCGATCGAGGCGACGCTGGGTGCGGGCGCGGCGGGCGACGAGGTGGACATCCCCTCTGACCTGCAGGCGCTCAGCGAAGCGGCGGAGCACGCGTTCGAGGCGTCCCGGGACCGCCTGGCGGCCGGGGAGCCGGAGGGGGTGGAGGGCACCTCGGAGGTCCGGGAGGACGACCGGGAGTCCGAGGGCTAGCGCGCCCGTCCGCGCTTCGACAGGCTCAGCACGAACGGGTGTGGG
>CAYTRA010000274.1:0-3936 GCA_964439675.1 uncultured Dehalococcoidaceae bacterium | reverse complement strand
ACCCCGTCGACGAGGATGCGGCCGCTGGTGGGCTGGTACAGACGGGAGAGGAGTTTCACGAGCGTGCTCTTCCCCGCGCCGTTCTCGCCCACGATCGCGACCACCGCTCCGGCGGGGAGGTGCAGGTCCACGTCCTCCAGCACCAGGCGTTCCGTGCCGGGGTAGGCGAACGAGACGCCCTCGAGGGTGATGCCGTCCTCGATGCGGTCGGGGACGGGCTGGTCGGCCTCGGCGGCGAACGCGGCGGCGTAGTCCTCCAGCCATGCGAGGCGGCGCGAGCCATCCAGCCACACGCTGCGCAGGAAGCCGATCTCGCCCACCGTGGCGCCGAGATAGGCCGAGAGGCGCGACCCCGCCGCCAGCACGAGGAGCACCTGCCCCGCGGTGCCCTCGACGGTGCGGGTGGTGAAGATGACGGCGCCGACGAAGGCCGCGCCGAAGATGGCCCACGCCGCCGTGTGCCAGACCACGCTGATCCACAGTTCGCGTGAGACGGGGCGATACCAGCGCTCCCAGGCCTCGCGGCGTTGCTCGGCGAGGCGGTCGGCCACCCGCGCGACGCGGACTTCCTTGCCGGGCGGGGCGGTGGTGGCCGCCTCGAAGAGGTGACGCGCGAGGCGCTTGTGCGAAGCGCCGCGCTCCTCGGCGGCGCGCTCGTTGCCGGGGCGCCAGGCGTAGGTGAGGACGGTGGGCAGCGCGAACACGGCGAGGAGGGCGAGCGCCGGGTGGATCGAGACGAGCAGGCCGACGGTCATGCCGAGGCGGAGGATCCAGCCCGCCGTTCCGAAGATCGACATGTACATGTGGTCCAGGACGAAGACCTGGTCGCGCAGCACGGCGAGGCGGTCCAGGTACTCCGGCCGCTCGTGGTGGGCGATGGTGCTGACGGACGCCTGCAACTCCGCCACGTGCGATTCGAGGGCAATGGTGAGGCGGTCCCGGAAGCGGCGCTGGATGCGCTGGCTCATCAGCCCCAGGAACCACGTGGCCGCCGCCGACCCGCCGAGGCCGAGCGCGGCCACGAGCATCAGCGTGCGGTTGCCGTCCGCCAGCCCGTCCGCGAGGAACATGAGCCACAGCGCGATGAGGGCGTCCGGCAGCGCGGCGAGCACGGTGAGGCCGAAGGCGACGGGCAGCAGCACCGGCTCCGCATGGTAGCCGCGCTTCAACGCGCGCCACATCGCCGGGATTGCGGCGGGCATGTCGTCCGGGTGCGGGAGCGGGCTAGGAGAGGACATCCAGCGACGCTCCTTCCTCAATGGGACCAGCCTCGCCGCCGAAGCGGGACGCCTGGAGTTCGAACATGGTGTGGTAGCGCCCGCCGAGTGCCATGAGTTCGGCGTGCGTGCCCAGTTCCACCACGTGGCCCTCCTCCACCACGGCAATGCGGTCCGCGTGGCGGACGGTCGAGAAGCGGTGGGAGATGAGGATGGTGGTGGTGTGCCGCGTGGCGGCCAGGATGCGGTTGAAGATCTCCGCCTCCCCTCGCACGTCCAGTTGCGCCGTCGGCTCATCGAGGAGCACGAGGCCGGCGCCCTCGCGCACCGCCCGGAGCGCCCGCGCGAGGGCGACGCGCTGCCATTGCCCGCCGGAGAGGTCCGTGCCGCCGGGGTACCCCTTCGCCAGCGGCGTATCGAGCGAAGCGAGGTTGGCCGCGCCCGCCTCGGCGAGGGCCTCACGCACCACCTCGTCCGGTGCGCCGAGCGGGGCGACGTTGTCGCGCAGCGGGAGTTCGAAGCGTATGAAGTCCTGGAAGACCGCCGTCACCCTCGACCGCCACGAGTCCAGGTCCAGGTCGCGGAGGTCCACGCCGTCCACCTCGATGGCGCCTTCCTGCGGGTCGTAGAGACGGCAGAGGAGTTTCGCGAGCGTGGTCTTCCCCGCCCCGTTCTGCCCGACGATGGCGAGCGAGGTGCCCGCCGGGATGGTGAGATCCAGCCCTCGGAGTACCGGTTCGCTGGACGAGGGGTAGGCGAAGGAGACGTTGCGGAAGCGCACCTCCTGCGCGGGCATCCCCGTCGCGTCGCGCGAGCCGGGAGCGAGGGCGCCGGCGCTGGCCATCCTGGGGCGGAGGCGGTTGAGCGTCATGACCGGCGCGGTGGCGTCGTCCAGCGCCCACGAGAGGCCGCCGAAGGCCACGGCGCTGACCCCGACGGCGGAGACGGCGTACACGACGAGCCGATCGAGGCCAAGACGGCCCTCGATCGCCGCGTCCGCCATCGTCCAGAACACGAGGCCGTTCGCCCCGATGACGATGAGCAGCGCCCAGATGGTGGGACGCTCTCGCATGCGCGTGGCCCGATAGCGCAGGTCGAACAGCCGTCGGCGCTGCGCTCGGAAGCGGTCCACCGTCCACCCGGCCAGGCCGAAGAGCCGCAGTTCCTTCGCCGCCGGCGGGTCCACCGCCAGGCGATAAGTGTAGTCCGCGTACCGCTGGGCATCGCGGACCTCCTCGTTCTCTCGGTCTTTCCAGACGCCCGCCTCGCGCAGCAGCCAGTGGGTGGACGCCCACGCCGCCAGCAGCAGGATTCCCGCCCACCAGGCGTAGCCGGTGAGGATGACGGCCGACGCGAAGCCGACCACGAGTTGCACCCTCCCGGCGGCGATGAAGTCCATGGAGATCGCCAGCGGCGGTCCCGTGATGCCGAGGTCGAAGTCGCGCGCCATGGCGAGGTCGTTCGTGAGCGACGGGTCTTCGAGGTGGTCCATGCCGGGCGGGCGGACGGTCGCCTCGGTCAGTTCGCCGTAGAGGTGCTGCGCGGTGCGGTTGCCCAGGTTAGTGCTGAGCACCTGGTGCACGGGCGCGAGGATCTGCTGCAGGACGAACACGACGCCCACGAGGGCCAGCGGGACGCCGAGCGCGTCGCCCCGCTCGACGGCGCCGACGAGCACACCCATGGCGATGCCGAACAGTGCCGGCAGCACGCCTCGGAGGAGCAGCACGCCCCACCAGGCGAGGGCCATGGGACGGTGCGCGAGGGGCAGGATGGCGAAGAACTGCCACTCCGGGCGCGCGGTCATGCGGGCGAACATCGACACCCCGTCCTTGCTCGCGGACTGGCGGTAGCGCGAGCGATGCCGAGTGTAGTCGCGTGCACGACGCGCGTGATTGCACGAATGTCACCTGGGGGGCGGAGGAGAAGGGGGTACGCCGCTGGATCGAGCGAGGCTTGATGCACCCGAGGTTCTCGGGTCGCTCTTCCCCCACCCCGGCCGTCGCCGCGAAGGGGGGAGGGCGGGCAGAGCGGAGGCAAAACGAAAGCCCCCGCATCAGCGGGGGCTTCGTCGTCTTCGGGCGGAGGAGGCTAGGCGGCCTGCGCGACCTTGAGGGCGCGGGCGAGGCGTGCCTTGCGGCGGGCGGCGTTGTTGGGGTGGATGATGTTGCGGCGCGCGGCTCGGTCCAGCGCGGACTGGGCCTCGCGGACCAGCGCCGGAGCGTCGTCGCTGCCCTCGCGGATCGCCGCGCGGGCGTCGCGTAGGGTACGGGCGGCGCGGGTGCGGAAGGGCTTGTTGGCCTCCGCGTGACGGATGTTCTGTCGGACCCGCTTACGGGCCTGGCGGCTGTTTGCCATCGAAACGTTCCTCCTGAAGACGGACGACCATCGTAAAGTCGCCCTTCGTCAGCGTCTATCCGTCCCGTGCCGCCCCTCCAGAGGCTGCTCGGCGCGCACGGACACGTTGACCGCCGGGCCTCCCGAGGCCGATCCTGCTTCGCATGGCACGCCCGGATCGTCCAGATGAGGCCACCGGGCGCCCCCGGCCCCGCCCCTCGCTCCCCCACGACCTTCCCGAGGAGCCCTCGACGCCTCGGGCGCGCTTCCTCGCGCGGAGCGACCGCCGGCCCGGCGGCCTGAGCGCCCTCGCCGGCGCGGCGAGCATCGTGGCGCTGGGCTTCGTGTTCTCGCGGTTGCTGGGCGTGCTGCGGTCGGTGGTGAT
>CAYTRA010000273.1:0-3942 GCA_964439675.1 uncultured Dehalococcoidaceae bacterium | reverse complement strand
GGACAGGTGCGCGGCCCGACACCCACGCGGAAGGGAGGTGATCGATCAAGGTGGCCACCAGATGGCCACTGGCTGCCCAAGTTTGATCACATAAACGATCAAACCTCGCCGTGAGATTCGGGGCAGATCGGCGACGTTGTAGGAGCGAATTCTGGCGAAAGTAGATGGTCGGGGAGGCGGGATTTGAACCCACGACCCCCAGTCCCCCAGACTGGTGCGCTGCCAGACTGCGCCACTCCCCGACCGTGGGCCTCCGATGGTAGCAGGGGGCGACGCTAGCGGCTGTCCTCCGTCCTCTTCGAGGCGTCCCGCTGATCGAGGCGTCCCGCGCCGCGCCGGATGCGCGCTGACTTCGCCGCTGCCCGGGTGACGAGCGGCCCTCGATGTCAACGACAGTTGTGATTCTGGGTAGAATTTGTCTCCCATTCGGCGGCTGTAAGCGCTAATGTGACATCCTTCACGATGTCGGAGTAGCACCGCCGTCCGTCAGGCGAGCCCCCTCACATCGATCGCGGTAGTCCGCTGGGTGCTCGTGTGACGGAGCGCTCATACGCGGACATCCCTCTGTTCCGGGCGACAGCGATGCCGCCCGGCTGAGGCATTGGCCCAGGTCACACGGGAAGCGAGAGCGACATGACGACGAGCACGCAAGAGACCGCTATCCAGCAGTTCATGGCGGACGTGATCTCTCGCAACCCGGGCGAACTGGAGTTCCACCAGGCCATCCACGATGCCGCCGAATCGATCATCCCCTTCCAGCAGCAGGACTCGCGCTATGCCGATCCGCACCTGCTGGAGTGCCTGAGCGAGCCGGACCGCGTCATCAGCTTTCGGGTGTGCTGGGAGGACGACCAGGGCAACACCCAGATGAACCGCGGCTACCGCGTGCAGTACAGCAACGCCATTGGCCCCTACACGGGCGGGCTGCGCTTCCACCCCTCGGTGAACTCCAGCGTGCTGAAGTTCCTGGGGTTCGAGCAGACGCTGAAGAACTCCCTTACCACGCTGCCGCTGGGCGGCGCGAAGGGCGGCTCGGACTTTGACCCGCACGGTCGCTCGGACGCCGAGATTCGGCGCTTCTGCCAGTCCTTCATGACTGAACTGTGGCGCTACATCGGCGAGGACCTGGACATTCCCGCGGGTGACATCGGCGTGGGCGAGCGTGAGATCGGCTACCTCTTCGGGCAGTACAAGCGCCTGCGCAACGAATTCACGGGCGCCCTGACCGGTCGAGGGTTCGCCTACGGGGGCAGCCTCCTGCGACCGGAGGCGACCGGCTACGGCTCGGTCTACTTCGCGCAGGAGATGTTGGCCACGCGCGGCGAGGGGCTGGAGGGCAAGCGCTGCCTGGTCTCCGGCTCCGGCAACGTGGCTCAGTACACGACTCGCAAGGCCATCGAGCTGGGCGCGCGGGTGGTCACGCTGTCCGACTCCAACGGCTTCGTCTACGACCCGGACGGCATCGACGAGGATAAGCTCGCCTTCGTCATGGATCTGCGCAACCGCCGGCGAGGGCGCATCCGCGAGTACGCCGAGCGCTTCGGCTGCGACTACTACGAGGACAAGAAGCCCTGGGACGTCCCCTGCGACGTCGCCTTCCCCTCCGCGACGCAGAACGAGATCAACCAGCGCGACGCCGAGGCGCTGCTGTGCAACGGCGCTACGGTGGTCGCGGAGGGCGCGAACATGCCCTCCACCACCGGGGCGGTGCAGGCCTTCCAGCACGCGAAGATCCTGTACGCACCCGGCAAGGCCGCGAACGCCGGCGGCGTGGCCGTCTCCGGCCTGGAGATGTCGCAGGCCTCCACCCGACGCCAGTGGACTCGCGAAGAAGTGGACGCGCAGCTGCATCAGATCATGAGCAGCATCCACGCCCAGTGCGTGACCTACGGCGACATGGGCGATCACGTCGACTACGTGCGCGGCGCCAACATCGCGGGCTTCGTGCGCGTGGCCGATGCCCTGATGGCGTACGGCGCGCTCTAGGCTGGGAGCAGCGCCTTTCGGCGCCCGCCCCCATCGAGGAGCAGCCCACACCGAGGCGTGATGTCCGCACCGGAGCCCTTCGCCACGCTCGTCGAGGAGCACGAACGCATCGCCGAGGCGGTAGCGACGGCTCGAGGCGCGCTCGAGGCTGCGGTGCAGTACCCGGACGACACCTCGCTGCCGCCGGCCGCGGTGCAAGAGGCGTTCGCGCTCCGGGCGTTCATGGCGGACGAACTGGCGCTGCACATCGCGAAGGAAGAGCAGGTCCTCTTCCCCGCCTACCGCGCCCTCACCCAGGACGCGCGTCTCATCGACGAGTTGGTGGTGCAACACGACCGCGTGCGGGAGCGCGACGCCCTGCTGCGTCGCGCCCTCGCCGCGCTCGACCACGACCACGAGGAGGTCGAGGGCGAGCAGGCACGCCTCGCCTCGCAACTGGGGGAGGCGTCGCAGTCCGCGTCGCCGGCGGTGTTAGCCGAACTGTTGGAGACGGTGCGACGGCTGGACTGGATCTTGCAGGGCCACTTCGGCGACGAGGAGGACGACCTCTTCGCCCCGGCGGAGACGCTCTTCACGCCGGAGGCGATGGAGCAGATGGCTCGGGAGATGGACGCGCTCGCCGCCAACCGCTGACCCGCTGGCTGACTCGAGAAACGAAGAAGGCGCCCC
Source organism: uncultured Dehalococcoidaceae bacterium (assembly GCA_964439675.1). Classification (GTDB taxonomy): domain Bacteria; phylum Chloroflexota; class Dehalococcoidia; order UBA2979; family UBA2979; genus W-Chloroflexi-9. The sequence continues at coordinate 1,287 of CAYTRA010000273.1, read as the reverse complement.
AGTCGGGGCGCCTTCTCTGTCAGATGCGGTACTCCGGCGCTTCCGCCACCGCGGGTGCGCGGTCCAGGCCGGTCTCCGGCCTCGGACTGACGCGCCGCCCGGCGCTACGACGTCGTGGCGTCAGCAGGTAATGCGCCGCGCGGTCCAACACGAAGCCCAGGGCACCGATGACGACGATGGCCGCGACCAGGTCGTCGTAGGCGAACCGGTCACGCGAGTCCAGGATGAAGTACCCGAGCCCGGAGTCCACGCCCAGCATCTCTGCCGGGACCAGGATGATCCACGCCGTGGTGAGCGCGAGCCGCAACCCCGTGAGCACGTCGCCTCGGATGCCCGGCCAGATGATCGACCGGAACAACTCGATGCGCGTGGCGCGGAGGCTCCGGCCGAGCATCAGCCACTGAGGGTCGAGCGCGGCCACGCCCGCCGCCGTGCTCAGCGCGATGGGCCACACCGCGCCGATGGCGACCAGGAAGTAGACCGGCTGGTCACCCACACCGAACCAGATGATCGCCAGCGGCGTCCAGGACAGCGGCGACACCATGCGCACGAAACTCGCCACCGGCCCCAACGTCTTCGCGAACACCGGCACCCCGCCGAGCGCGAGCCCGAACGGGATACCGATGATCGAGGCGATGGCGAGGCCGACGAGGATGCGGCGCAGGCTGGCGATCACGTGGCGGTTCAACGTGCCGTCCTGGAGCAACTCGAACAGCGCCTGCGCGCCCTTGTCGGGCGCGAATGCCGCCAGGAAACTCCCGGACGCCACGAAGAACTCGATCCAGCCCCACCACAGCGCCACCAGCAGGGCGACGCCGAGCAGGGGGAAGCCGACGGCCGCGAGCACCGTCCGCCACGTCACGTCCGCCCGGTTGCGGGCGGCACGCTGGTTCACACTGCGATCCGTTCTTCACGCTCCAGCGACGCTTCGATGCCGAAGCGCTCGACGCCGCCGGCGTCTTCGATCGCCTGGCGCGCGTAGCGGTCGTCCACCAGCAGTTCGTGCGCGCGGGCCGGGTCCAGGTCCTGGAGGAAGGAGTTGTCGCCCTCCACCACGGTCTCCTTCAGCCGGCGCACCAACTCCTCCGTGTAGGAGGAGTACGGGAACGGCTGGAAGTCGATGCGCTCCGTCTGCCAGTCCTCGTGCTGGATGGCGCCGAGCGGCGCGTACTCCGCCACGTCGTAGTGCGAGATGGCGCGCTCGATGACCTCGCGAGGCTGCGGCAGGTAGTTCTGGCCCTCGCCGGAGAGCAGGCGGGCGGCCTCGGAGCGGTTCTCGCGCGCGTA
>CAYTRA010000272.1:0-3945 GCA_964439675.1 uncultured Dehalococcoidaceae bacterium | reverse complement strand
GAACGTGGTGATGACCATGACCATGTACGCGGCGGTGATCGTCCTCAGTACCAACCTCATCGTTGACCTGCTGTACGGGGTCGTCGACCCGCGGATCCGCTACCAATGACCGTCCTACCAGCCCCGGGCCTCGAGGCGATCCGCGCCCAACGACGCCTCCCCGCGCTCGTCTCGCGACGCCTCGGCGGGTTTGCGTACCGCTACCCGCTCGGGGCGGTGGGCGCCTCGATCGTCGGTGTGTTCCTCGTAGTCGCGATCTTCGCGCCGCTGATCGCGCCCTACGACGCGAGGAGCAGCGTCGCCCTGCCGCTGCTCGCCCCCAGCATGGACCACCTGCTGGGCACGGACGCGAACGGGCGCGACGTCCTCAGCCGCGTGCTGGTGGGCAGCCAGATCTCGCTGGCAGTCGGGTTCGCGGTGATCTTCATCAACGTCACGCTAAGCACGCTGCTGGGCCTGCTGGCCGGGTACTACCAGGGCGTCACGGACTATGTCATCCAGCGCAGCGGGGAGATCTGGTCCGCGTTCCCGGGGCTGGTCGCGCTGCTGCTCATCGTCGCGATCCTCGGGTCGCCCTCAACGGCGGGGGGCAACCTGCTGACCATCGGCTGGGACATGCGCAACCTGATCTTCGCGCTCTCGCTCGGCGCGGTCTTCGGCGGCTCCCGCATCGTCCGAGGCGTCACGCTGTCCCTCAAGAACCAGGACTACGTGGTCGCCGCCGAGGCGCTGGGCGCGACAGGCCCGCACATCGTGGTGCGGCATCTGCTGCCCAACGTGATGCCCTACGTGATCGTCTCGGCCACGGCCGGCCTCGGCGTGGTCATCCTCGCGGAGGCGGCGTTGTCGTTCCTCGGGCTGGGGGTGGCGCCGGGGACGCCGTCCTGGGGGCAGGACCTGTCAGGGCGCAACCGCCAGTTCTTCACGAGCGCGATCTGGGTGGCGCTGGCGCCGGGCACGGCGATCACGCTCACGGTGCTGGGGTTCAACCTCTTTGGTGACGCCCTGCGCGACATGCTGGACCCGCGTCTGCGAGGCGGTGGCCGCCGCCGACCGACCGAGTAGGTCCGTCCGCCGAGGCTACCGCGCGGGAACCGGGCCGACCGAGGGTCGCTCGATCCAGCGGGAGAGCGGCAGGTGCGTGCGGTGGGGCGGCTCCTCGCCGTCCGCGAGCCACGCCGTCATCATCCGCGCGGCCGCCACGCCGAGTTCGGCCACGTCGATATGGATCGCGGCCAGGGGCGGCGTCACCAGTTCGTCCAGCCAACGGGAGTCCAGGTAACTCGCGAGGGAGATGTCGCGCGGGAACGAGGTGTCCCAGGAGCGCAGCACGTCGATCACGGTGGGGATGAAGCGCTGGTCGCAGATGATGGCCGTGGCGGGCGGATCGGCCTCCCGCTGCGCTCGCAGGGCCTCGACGATCTCTTCGCGCGACGCGGTACTCGCCAGGCGCGACACGCGCACGACCGTGCCGTCGCGCAGCCGGCCGGGGCGAGGCGGCCGCAACCCATAGCCCTCGGTGAGGAGCGCGACCGCCTGGTGGCCGTGTCGGGCAAGCGAGCGGTAGGCGTCCTTGAACGCCGGCAGGATGTCCACGTTCACCAGCGGCAGGTGTTCCGCGCCCTCACCGGAAGAGACCAGCGCCAGCACGGGGATGCCCTGGCGCTCGAAGGCCGCGATCTCCTCGCCGATGCCGGCGGGGCGGCTGACCAGGAGGCCGTCCACGCGTCGGTGCAGCAGGTGGCGCAGGGCGTCTCGGTAGCGCGCGGCGTCGCCGCGGGCGCTCGTGACGAGCAGGTTGTAGCCGCCCTCGTGGGCGCCGGCGCCCAGGCCATCGATGAGGTCGAGCGCGGCCGGCGTGTCCAGGCGGCTGAACGCGAGTCCGAGGTCCATGGTGCGCGAGGTGCGCAGCGAGCGCGCGGCCAGGTTCGGCTGGTAGCCCACCGCGTCCGCCGCGGCGCGCACGCGCTCGACGAGTTCACGCCCGACGCGGCGCTGCCCGTTCAGGGCGCGCGACGCCGTGCTGACGGAGACGCCCGCCGCCTCCGCCACGTCGCGAAGGGTCGCGCCGCCGGTGCCACTGTCCGTGAGTGTCGCCATCACGTTCACAGTACGCCCGCCCCACGCTGAGGGCACGCGCGGGCCTGTCTCGGCATGCATCGAGCGTTGCTCTCGCACGACGTTGCGAAAACGCAACGTCTCGTCTGGTAGGGTCAGGGAGCAACGCTGGCCCGGCACGCTGCTCGTGGACGCGCGAACCGCTCGCTCCGCCTCGCTGCTGCCTTGCCTTCACGGCGCTCCCGATGCGCATCCAGGCATCGAGGTGTCCGTGCGTACCGGAGGGAGGACAAGATGGGCGGGCCGCTGGAGGGCGTGCGCGTACTGGACCTCTCGCAATGGCAGCAGGGGCCGTACGCCACGGTGCTGCTCTCGGACATGGGCGCGGACGTGATCAAGGTGGAGCGCCCGGACTACGGCGACGCCGGCCGGCACGCCCTGGGCGGCTACGACGCCGACCGCCCCGCGCCCGACTTCTTCGCCCACAACCGCGGCAAACGAGGGATGACAATCCAGTTGTCGCACCCTCGCGGGCGCGAACTGGTGCTGGAACTGGCGGAGCACATTGACGTGCTGGTCAGCAACTTCCGGCTGGGCGTGATGGAGAAGTGGGGCCTGACCTACGACGACCTCCGCGAGCGCAACCCGAGGCTGATCTACGCCTACGCCTCCGGCGTCGGCCGCGAGGGCCCCGAGGTGGACCGGCCTATGTTCGACATCGTCGCGCAGGCGATGGGCGGGATCATGAGCCTCAACGGCGAGGAAGGGACGCCTCCGACGCCGGTGGGCACGTTCATGGGCGACCAGGTGGGCGCCACCATGCTCGCCATCGGCATCCTCGGTGCGCTCGTCGCGCGGGAGCGCACCGGCCGGGGCCAGGCCGTCGACGTCTCGCTGCTCGGCTCCCAGGTGGCCCTCCAGTCGTTCGAGATCACGCACTACCTGTTCACCGGCGAGTTGCCTCGCCGGGCCGGACGCGGTCACCCCCACGCGGGCATCCTGTGGAACACGTTCCCCTCGGCGGACGGCCACTTCGCGATGGCGGGCGTGCGCGAGGACCGCTGGCCGGCGTTCTGCGCGCTCATCGGCCGGGAGGACCTCGCGACGGACGCCCGCTTCGACACGCCGGAGCACCGTGACCAGCATCGAGGCGCCCTCCTGGAGTGCCTGGACCAGGTGTTCCGCGCGCAGCCGGTGGCCTACTGGACGCAGTTGCTACGTGAGATCGACATCGCCTGCGGGCCGGTGCAGGACTACGCGCAGGTGGCGCAGGACCCCCAGGTGCTGGCTAACGACTACATCACGGAGATGGAGCACCCGCGGATGGGCCCGATCCGCCTGGTGAACACGCCTATCACCTTCAGCGACACGCCGGCCGCGCCGCAGGGCGCGGAGCCAGTGCTGGGACAGCACACGGAAGAGGTGCTCCTGGAACTGGGCTACGACTGGCCGCAGATCATCGAACTTCGCGACGCGGGCGCGATCTGACCGCGCCCGCCCATCGAGGACGCACAACCCACGGGAGGGGACGGCATGACATACGAGTACACGGCGTTCGAGCACATCGAGGTGACGGTGGAGGAGTCCGGCGTCGCGACGCTGCTGCTCAACCGGCCGGACAAACTCAACGCCATCAACCTGGCGATGATGATGGAACTCCGCCGCGCGTTCACCGAACTGGACGAGGACCCCGACGCGAAGGTGGTGGTGCTCCGAGGCGCGGGCCGCGCCTTCTGCGCCGGCGCCGACCTGGACTGGTCGGCCAGCCTGGGCCGCGAGGGCCGCGTGGAGTCCAACCGCCTGGGCCAGAAGACGATGGACATGATGGAGCGGATGGAGACGCCGGTCTTCGCCGCCGTGCATGGCTACGCGCTGGGCGGAGGCCTG
>CAYTRA010000271.1:0-3952 GCA_964439675.1 uncultured Dehalococcoidaceae bacterium | reverse complement strand
CTGGGGCGTCGCCGCCTCCTCGGTGGCGCTAGGCCTCGAGGGCGCGTGGGAGCGCGTGGAGCGCGAGCGCGAGCGCGACAAGTCTGACCGAGGCCAGCGCGCGGTGATCCGCTGCGAGGTCTCGAAGCCGGACGCGGCGGTGAAGCAGGAGGCGTGGGCGAAGTTCGGCGACGAGAAGGGGTACGGCTCGCTGCACCTGACCGCCGCTGCCATGGGCGGCTTCCACTGGTGGCGCCAGGCCGATCTGCTGGAGCCGTACGTCGAGCGCTACTTCGAGCGCCTGCCCGAGATCTTCGAGCATCGCGACAACGAGTTCGCCCAGCGGTTCTTCAACAACCTCTGGCCGGGCTATCGAGTGGAGACGTCCGTCTTGGAGCGCTCGCGACGCCTCCTCGCCGAGCACGGCGAGCGGCTCCCGACGCTCCGACGCCAGTTGCTGGAGGCGAACGACGACCTGCAGCGGGCCATCCGCTGCCGCGAGTTCGCGGCCTCCTAGGTGGCCGTCGCCGACCCCGAGGATCCTCGGCAGTCCTCGTCGCCCCCGCTGGCCGGAGGCGGTCCGCCGCCGGTCGACGAGGGGCCGCCCCCGCCTCGGCGGGTGCTCGGCGTGCCCGTCAGCGGGGGACGCTTCTTCTTCGGCTGGTACCTGGTGGCGGCCGGATCCATCATCCAGTTCCTGGTGGGGGCGTTGGTGAACAACGCCTTCGGCGGCTACGTGGCCGCCCTCTCCTCCGAGTACGGGTGGAGCAAGACCTCGCTCTCATGGGGCTTCGCCATCTCCCGGATGGAGAGCGGCATCCTGGGCCCGTTGCAGGGCTGGCTCACCGACCGCCTGGGGCCCATGCGCATCATGCGTATTGGCATGGTGCTGTTCGCCCTCGGGTTCTTCGCCTTCAGCCAGTTGTGGTCGCTGCCCTCGTTCTTTGTCTGCTTCCTGCTGATCTCGCTGGGTTCCAGCCTGGCCGGATTCATGCCGATCACGGTCGCGGTCGTGAACTGGTTCGACCGGTCCCGGTCAATGGCGCTGGGGATCTCCTCCGTCGGCTTCGCGGTCGGAGGCCTCGCCGCGTCGCTCGTGATCCTGGCGATCACAGGCATTGGCTGGCGAGAGACGGCGTTCGTGTCCGGGTTGCTCGTGCTGGCCATCGGCCTGCCGCTCACATCGTTCATGTTCTCGCGGCCGGAGGACGTAGGGCTGCGTGTGGACGGTCTCACGCCGGAGCAGGTGGCGGCGCGTCGGGCTGCGGACCTGGCCCGTAACCGCCGGTCGCAGAGCACGGAGGTGGACTACACCGCACGCCAGGCCCTGAAGACGCACTCCTTCTGGACGATCTCGCTCGGTCACTCCTCGGCGCTGTTCGTCGTCAGCGCCGTGATGGTGCACCTGTTCTCCCACCTCACCGAGTCACTCGGCTACTCGAACGGAGAGGCGGCGTTCTTCCTGGGCCTGATGACGGCCTGCCAGATCGTGGGCCAACTCGGAGGCGGCTGGCTCGGGGACCTGACCAGCAAGCGGTTGGTCGTGGTCTGCTGCATGGCGATGCACGCCACCGGGCTGCTGATGGTCGCCCACCTGGGGAGCGTGCTGGCGGTCGTGGGCTTCGCGGTGCTCCATGGCCTGGCATGGGGCACGCGAGGGCCGCTCATGCAGGCGATTCGCGCGGACTACTTCGGCCGTTCGTCCTTCGGCTCGATCATGGGGTTCTCCTCCATGATCCTGATGATCGGCCAGATCGCCGGGCCGGTCATCGCCGGCTACCTCTATGACCGCACCGGTTCGTACGAAGCGGGGTTCACCATCATCGCAGCCATCGCCGCGGCGGGCTCAATCTTCTTCATGCTCTCCACGCGTCCGGCCCTGCCCCGGCTCCCCGACGATCCGCTCCCCACCGCCGGCTACGAGGGCTGACCCCACCTCCGAGGCCTTGACAGCCTCCGCACACCAAGAAGGCCGCGTCACCGCGGCCTTCTCGTGTTCCATCGATGCGTCGCGCTACTCCTCGCGGTAGAGCTTGATCACGTGGACGCGCCCCGGCGCCTCGTTGACGCACAGGTCGCAGAGGGTGCACTCGTCCAGGTTCTCCTCCACCGTGGCGACGTTGCTCTCGCCCACCGTCTCGAAGATGTCCACCGGGCACACCTCGACGAGGCGCTGGCAGAGTTGCATGTCGTCCTGCACGGACGGGTCGATGTCGACACGGATGAACATGGCCATGGTCAGGCTCCCAGCCGCTGCTTGATGAGGTTCGGGATGTCGCCGATCTTGTCGGCCACGGTGATGCCGGCGGCGGCCAGGTTCGCCACCTTCTCGGTGGCCGTGTCCGCCTTGCCTTCCACGATGGTGCCGGCGTGGCCAAAGCGCATCCCCGGCATCTCGTCCATGAACTTGCCCGCCATGAACGCCACGATCGGCTTCTGCGAGCCGGAACGCTGCATGTACTCGGCGAGCTCGTACTCGGCACGCCCTCCGGGCTCCGAGTAGATCGCGATCGCGTCCGTGTCCGGGTCCGCGTCGAAGAGCGGCATCAGTTCGGCGTACGTGGAGCCGATGACGGCGTCACCGCCGATGCTCACGGCCGTCGACACACCGAGGCCGGCCTCCGACAGCGAGTTGGCGATCTCCACCGTCATACCGCCAGAGCGAGACATAACCCCGATGCGCCCCGGCTTGAACGCGCGCTCGGTGGAGTTCGCGGCGCCGCCCACCCCGCCGACGCGGGTCTTGCCGGGGGAGATGAGGCCCAGGCAGTTGGGGCCAATGATGCGCGTCCCCTGCTGCTGCGCGTACTCCACGAACTGCGCCACCTGCTTGCGAGGGATGCGCTCCGTCACGACCACCACCAGGGGGATGCCCGCGTCGATGGCCTCGAAGACGGCGTCTGCCGCGAAGGCGGGGGGTACCGAGACCACCGAGGCGTCCACGCGCTGCTCGTCCGTGAACTGGCGCACCGTGTCCATCACGGGCAGGCCGTGGACCTCGCGGCCCTTGCGGCCGGGGGTGACGCCACCCAGCAACTTCGCGCCGTAGTCCAGGCACTCCCGGGCCATGGTGACGGCCTCGCGGCCGGTGATGCCCTGGATGATGAAGGTCGTGTCAGCGTCGACCAGGATGCTCATGTCCGTGTCCTCCCGGTCCTACTTGCTCATGTTCTGCACGGCGAGGCGGGCAGCCTCGTCCATGGAGACGCTGCGGTCCACGTAGGGCACGCCGTACTTCTCGAGGATGGCGAAGCCCTCTTCCTCCCACGAACCGGGGATACGGAAGATGGCGATCTTCTCGGCAGGGTCGAAGCCCGCCTCGACGCAGCCCTTCACCACGCCGCGCGCCACGATGTCCACGCGGGTGTTGGAGACCACGTTCATCATCACGGCGATCTTCTTCACGTTCGGCCGCGAGAGGATCAACTTGGTGAGGTTGCGCGTCTTGTTGACGGACGGGTTGCCGCCGATCTCGCAGTAGTTCGCGGGCTGGCCGCCCGCCGCGCGTACGGCGTCGAACAGCGTCAGCGAGCCGCCGCCGGCGCCGATGATCAGCCCCAGGTCGCCATCGAACTCCGTGAGGTTGCCCGCGACGCCTCGAGGGTCGGAGGCGTCCAGGTGCTCGGCGTCCAGCTCGAACTGGGTGGGGGGCCGCGCCTGGCGCTTGTCGTCCGCGCTCAGGCCGAGGCTCTTCAGCAGGTCGGCGTGGGCGCGCTGCGCCTCCTGCTCCATGTCCATGTGGCAGTCGAGGGCGATGATGCGTCCGTCCGCGAGTTTGCCGATCGGGTTGATCTCCGCCAGCGTCATGTCGCGCTCGATGAAGATGCGCGCCAGGCCGGCGACGATCCGCGTCAGGGCAGTCAGGTCGTTGCCCGTGACTCCGACGCCTGCCACCGCCTGCTTGGCGATGTAGTCAGAGAACGGCCGAAGCGCGGAGAAGTGCGTGCGCGACAGGTGCTCCGGGTGGGATTCC
>CAYTRA010000270.1:0-3956 GCA_964439675.1 uncultured Dehalococcoidaceae bacterium | reverse complement strand
CGTCACCCCACCCTGCCCACCCTTCCCCCGCACCGACAGGACGCCGGTGCGGCGGTCCAAGTCCCCGAGCTGGATGGCCGCCACCTCCGCCCGGCGTAGCCCCTCGGACAGCATGAGCGACACCATGAGCGCCGCCCGCGGGTCCGGGTACTCCGCCGCCGCCCGGGCCACGGCGTGCGACTCGTCCTGCGTCAACGCCCGAGGGAGGAGCGGTGGCAGCTTCGCGAACCGCACCCCCAACGTCGGGTCCTTCGGCATGTGCTTGTTCAGCACGCACCACTGGCAGAACCCCCGCAACGTGGACAGCCGGGCTCGTCGGTAGTGGGCGGACAGCCCCGGCCGGGCCAACCATTTGTCCACATGCTTGCGGCGCAGGCGTTCTGGGGGGATGTGCTCGTGGTGGTCGGCGAAGCCGAGGAGCCGGTACCTCACCTGGCGGGCGGTCGCTCGGACCAGCTCCCCCTTGTTGAGTCGTTCGTCGACGTACCGGTTCGTGAGCGCACGGAGAGTCATGCCCTTGGGGACTAGCGCACTCTCCGTTACGCGCGTCGCCGATGTCACCGCCTCGCGCGGCTCTGTAATGAGAGGGTCGGAGGTTGTCACCGGCCCGTCACGCGGCCAGGCCGGCGAGCACCAACTGGTCAGCCTCGGCCTGGCGCGTCGTCCATCCAAATGACAACAGAACCCGCTCAGCGCGGTTGTCGGCGAGCCACCTGAGCAGGTCCACGGGGTCAAGGTCGAACACCTCGACCGGCACCTCCAGGGCCCGGGCGAGCTCGAAGATGTCTCGCACGTCGAGGGCCTTCGTGCCCGTGCGCCGCTGCTGGATGGCGGACCGGCTGAGTCCCCGGTAGCCGAGGCCGGTCACCCTTCGCGCGAGTTCCTCGTCCTTGATGCCCAGGACCCGCATGAGGGTCGCCAAGACGTGCTTGGCGTTCAGCTCGTGGGGGGTGAGAGGTCGCTTCGTCTCTGACACGGCGCAAAGTGTGCCACGGAATCGCGCAATCCACAAGACCCCGCACAACCTGTGGACTCCCACCCCTCGTGGGAGGTGACTAGGCGAAAGATAGTCCTTGAACGATTCGCCAGAATCGTGGCACAATGCCAGCCACATGGCACGTTCGTCGACCTTCGACCTCATCGACCGGCTGGCAGGAGGCAACCTCGCCGCCCGCATCACGGCCTGGCGCAACGAGGCCCCACCCGTCTCCTTCGACGAGATCGCGCTCCGCCTCCGCATGGACGGCGTGGTCGTCTCCGGCGAGACCGTCCGCCGCTGGTGCCGGGACGTCCTGCGCATCCCCACCGGGAGGGACGCCGCGTGACGCGCCCCGCTCCCGCCCTTCTCGCGGACGCCGACCAGGCGCTCCGCAACGTCACCGCCGCGAAGGACGCGGGAGACGACGACGACGCCCGTCTGTGGGCCGAGGTGTGCGCCGGACTCGCGTACGACTGGCTCGTCGCAGTGGGGGCGGTGTGAGCCTCGTAGACCCCGAGACGGGCGAGCAGGTCGTGCAGCGGCTCCCCGTCGACGCCATCAAGATCGCCACCCGCTACCGCACCGAGTTCGGGGACGTGCGCGAGTTGGCCGACTCCATCCTCGCGATCGGCCTTCTTCACCCGGTGGTCGTGACGCCGGACCACACGCTCGTCTCCGGCCACCGCCGGCTCGAGGCCGTGAAGCTCATCGGCCTTCCCGACGTGCCGGTCCGGGTGGTCGACAACCTCGACTCCGCCGCCTTGATGCTCAAGGCGGAGCGGGACGAGAACACCTGCCGCAAGGACATGACCGCCTCCGAGCTGTACGCGCTCGGCAAGGAGCTTGAGGCGCTGGAGCGTCCGAAGGCGGCCGAGCGGCAGGCGGCAGCGGGCTCCCGAAACCTGGGCATCCCTAGTTCCGATCCTGAGAACGGAACTAGGCCGGGAGAGACGCGTGAGGTCGTCGGCAGGGGCCTCGGGGTGTCCGGCCCGACCTGGCAGCGGCTCAAGCACGTCGCCGACAAGGCGGAGGCGGGCGATGAGGAAGCGGCTGCCGAGATGGCCGCGATCGACGCCGGCGAGCAGACCATCACCGGCGCGTACAAGAAGGTCACCACCACCCACGAGCGCATCGAGCACGCCAAGAAGGCGAACCCTCCCAGCTCAACGCTTCAGAAGGTCGCGAAGGCCCGCGAGATGGCGGCCGAGGGCTACACGTCCCGCCAGATCGGCGAGGCCATCGGCGTCAAGAACATGGGCGACTTCAAGGCCCGTCACGGGGTCGTCGTCCCCGCCGATGACGTGGTCGGCAAGACCCGACTGCACGACTCGAACCGCATCGTCTCCGAGACCGTCCACGAACTGGCCGGGACGGTCATGGCGCTCGCACTCGTGGAGTTCGACCGCCTCGACCCCGGTCAGATCGCGGGGTGGGCGGACTCCCTCAGCGACTCACTTCGGTCCCTCAACCGATTCAACAAGCAACTGAAGGAGCACCTGCCCCATGAGTGAGCGTACCCCCGGGCGCATCGAGCGGGAGGCACGCCTCCGCTGGGTGCCCATCGCCAAGATGCGCGTCAGTCCCGTCGCCCAGCGCGACCTCAACCAAGCCCGAGTCGACCGGCTCGCCGCCGAGTTCGACCTCGAACTGCTCGGCACGCCCACCGTCAACGAGCGGGACGGCCACTTCTACATCATCGACGGCCAGCACCGGGTGGCCGCCCTCATCCAGACCGGGTGGGAGGACCAGCAGATCCAGTGCTGGACGTACGTGGGCCTGTCGGAGCAGGAGGAGGCCGACAAGTTCGACCGGTTCAACGACGTGCTGGCCGTCCACGCCTTCGACAAGTTCCGGGTGCGGGTCGCCGCCGGCCGAGAGGTCGAGTCAGACATCGAGCGGGTGGTCCGAGCCAACGGACTCGTCGTCTCCCGTGACTCGGTGCCGGGCGCCATCTCCGCCGTGGGGACTCTCCGCCGCGTCTACACCCGCTCCGACGCCGCCACCCTGGCCCGGGCGCTGCGCATCATCCGTGACGCCTACGGCGACGCCGGGCTCGAGGCGCCGGTCATCGACGGCATCGGCCTGCTGTGCCAGCGGTACAACGGCGAGCTAACCGAGGACGTCGCCATCGAGAAGCTCGCCCGGGCTCACGGCGGGGTGAACGGGCTCCTCGCCCAGGCGGAGATTCTTCGCCGTAAGACGGGCAACCCGAAGGGCCACTGCGTTGCGGCCGCCGCGGTCGAGACCATCAACGCCGGGAAGGGCGGCAAGAAGCTTCCGTCCTGGTGGAAGGACGCGTCGTGATCCTCCTCTGGCTCGTCCTCCTCCTCGTCGTCGCCGGCCGCGCCTTCTACGTGGCCCAGCAGAACTCGTCGCGTCCTTGGACGCCAACCCAGGAGGGGGAGTAGTGGTCGTGAACCAGTTCGACTTCGACACGCTCACGCTGTCCGAAGGAGCCCACAACAACCGTTCCGCGGTATGCCTCCTGGAGGCGGCCGCGTGGATGGCGGGGGAGGAGCACTCGGACCACCCGGAGTGCGTGTCCCTGGTGGTCGCGGCGTTCGGCCGGTCGTGGAACGACGGCCTCCCCGACAACGAGACGCGAGACCGGCTGCTCAAGCCGTTGCTCCCGGAGCTGCTGAACACGCGCACCACCGAGGAGGACGAGGAGACGCGGGCGTGGATGGCCGCCGACTGGCTGGTCCGCGTCCACACCCCCGCCTGGTTGCGACTCGCCGGCCTGGAGGAGCAGGCCGACCGGCTCGCCAACCTGGCGCCGCTCGACCCCACGACCACACCGAAGATCCAGCCGGTACTGGAGGCGGTCCGCAAGGACGCTGACGCCGCTCGGGTCGCCGCTCGGGACGCCGCTTGGGACGCCGCTGCGGACGCCGCTTGGGACGCCGCTTGGGACGCCGCTGCGGACGCCGCTCGGGTCGCCGCTTGGGACGCCGCTTGGGACGCCGCTCGGGTCGCC
>CAYTRA010000269.1:0-3992 GCA_964439675.1 uncultured Dehalococcoidaceae bacterium | reverse complement strand
TGACGGCGCAAGAGCGCGGGCTGGAGTTCGCGATCCTGCGGACGCTGGGGTTCTCCAAGCCACAGATCCTGTCCGTGGTGATGTTTGAGCACCTGTTCGTAATCGCGACGGGCATGGGCTTGGGCACGCTCGTGGGGCTGCGGGTGGGCAGCATCATGATGGGGTTCCTGGCGACGGACGAGACGGGCGCCGCGGTGGCGCCACCGTTCATCCTCGGCGTGTCGTGGCCGCAGGTGTTCGCGGTGTGGGCGATCCTGGGGACGGTGTTTGTCGTTACCATCGGCGCGGTCGTGGCGCTCTACTTCAGACTCGCGGTGCATCGCGTACTACGGATCGGCGACGCCTGATGACGCAACTGGCCGGCGTCCACAGTGCTGGCGGGGTCGAGCAGGCCCCGTACATCCACTGCGAGGACCTGTTCAAGATCTACAAGAGCGATGAACTCGAAGTGGTCGCGCTCCGGGGCCTGGACCTGTGGGTCGAGCGCGGGGAGATGATGGCCATCGTCGGCGCTTCCGGGTCGGGGAAGTCCACGCTGCTCAACATCCTCGCGGGGCTCGACCAGCCCTCGGCGGGGCGGGTGACGGTGGGGGAGCGCAACCTGCTGACCGTGACGGACGAAGACCTGGTGGACTACCGCCGCCGCGAGGTGGGCTTTGTCTGGCAGCAGACCGGGCGCAACCTGATCCCCTACCTCACCGCCGAGGAGAACGTGACCGTCCCCATGGCCCTCGACGGCCGGTCTCGCGGGGACGCACAGCGGCGCGCGAGGGCGCTCCTGGAGCAGGTGGGGCTGGCGGACAAGCGGAACCGCCGCCCGACCGAACTGTCGGGCGGCGAGCAGCAGCGCGTCGCCATCGCGGTGGCGCTGGCGAACAACCCGCCCCTCCTGCTGGCGGACGAGCCCACCGGCGAACTCGACTCCGCCACGGCGGACGAGGTCTTCGAGGTGCTGCGACGCCTGAACCGCGACATCGGCGTCACGGTCGTCATCGTGACCCACGATCGCGAGATCACGAGCCGCGTGGACCGGGTGGTGGCGATGCGCGACGGCCGCACCAGCACGGAGATCGTGCGGCGCGTGCAGTTCCAGCGCGGCGAGGGCGACGCGCTGGATGAGTACGCCGTCGTCGACCGCAGCGGCCGGCTCCAGATCCCGCGCGAGTACATGGACGAACTGAACATCGGCCGCCGCGCGCGCGTCACGATCCAGGACGACCACGTGGAAGTGCACCCGGAGGCCGAGGCCGAGCGCCAGGCGGACCAGAGGTGGCGTCGATGACCTCGGACGTGCGCGCCGCGTCGATGCCGGGCGAGGGGCCGATGGTGGAGGTGCGCGATGTGACGCGCGCGTTCCGCAGCGGCGGCACCACCGTGACGGCGGTGGACGGCGTGTCGCTGACCGTGCCGCGCGGCGAGTTCCTGGCGGTCGTTGGGCGATCCGGATCCGGCAAGACGACGCTGCTGAACCTCATCGCCGGGCTGGACCAGCCGGACGAGGGCACGGTGGTGGTGGACGGCCAGGAGGTCTCGCGCTTCAACGACCGGCAGATGACGGAGTTCCGCCGGCATCAAGTGGGCTTCGTCTTCCAGTCCTTCGGCCTGCTGCCGCTGCTGTCGGCGGCGGAGAACGTGGACCTGGCGCTCCGCATCGCCGGCGCCGGCATCCGTGAACGCGGCGAGCGCACTCGGGAGTTGCTCTCGCTGGTGGGGCTCACGGAGCGCGCGAACCACCGGCCGTACGAGTTGTCCGGCGGCGAGCAGCAGCGTGTCGCGGTGGCGCGGGCGCTGGCGAACAAGCCCCGGCTGATCATCGCGGACGAGCCGACGGGCGAACTGGACTCCACCACGGGCGCGCAGATCTTCTCGCTGCTGCACGAGGTCGCGAGGGCCGGTGTGACGGTGATCGCCGCCACGCACGACCCGTTCGTGATGGAGCACGTGGACCGCGTGCTGGAGATGTCCGACGGCCGCCTGTTGCCGGAGGGCGAGGGGATCATCGTGGGGCAGCACCGTTCGAGACGCTCGCCGGCCCCGACGCCCCCTCGCATGGATGTCCCACCTGCGCGACGATTCTCGCGATGACTTCACCCCTGCCGGGTGCCGCGAACGTCGTCCACATCATCTGCGCCACGCTCCGAGCCGACGCGGAGCCTGCGTCGATCGATGCGGCGCTGGAGCGTGCGCGCTCCCTGGAAGGCGCGCCGGGGGCACGCCGCGTGATCCTCGCGCGGTCCTCGGACGTGCTGCTCGCGGCGATCTGGCTCGACGACCGGGCGGCGCTTGAGCCGTTCGCCGCGTCTCCGGAGCACATGGGGTTCGTGATGCGCGGGCTGGCGCCCTGCATCGCCGGCATGTGGAGCGCCGCCGTCGAGACCCCCACCCCGCCCCCACCGCCGGACGAGGTGTGCGACGCCCTCTGGGTCTTCGCTGTGCGTGCCTCAGACAGTGCGTTCGAGTGGCAGGTGCGCGATGTCCTCCACTCGCTGGACGCACTCCCCGCCCTGGTTGCGGCGGGCGCGACATTCGAGGAGCGCGACCGCTACCGCGCGGGCGGAATCGCGTGCGTCTCGGGTGACCTCGAGGGGTTCGCGACCGCCCTCGGACAGGTGCGGGGTGAGTGGGGGGACATCGCGACCGACGTGGTGGAGGCGTCTGCCGGGGTGGTGCGGTGAGCCGCCGCCCGGAGCGCCGGCGCAACATCAACCGGCGACACGTGGACATCGACCTTCGCCCACTCCAACGCCAACGACGCAACCTGAACCGCGCCGCCATCGGCGTGGCCGGCGTCATCGGCGTCCTCCTGGCCGCGACGCTCCTCGCGGGAGCCCTCGGCGGCGACGAAGACGGCGAGGCGGGGGCACCGGGCGCCCTCGTGCCCGTCGAGGGCGCCATCGCCGTCGAGGTGATCGACGTGATCGACGGCGACACGCTCGACGTGCGCTCCGCACAGACCGAGATCCGGGTGCGCCTCTACGGCGTGGACACCCCCGAGCGCGACGAGGCGTGCTACGACGAGGCCACGGACCGCCTCGAAGCCCTCGCCGGCGACACCGTGCAGCTCCTGCCGGACGCGCGCACGACCGACCCCTTCGGGCGCGAACTGCGCTACGTGTACGCCTCGGACGGCACGCTCATCGACGAGGCGCTCGTGTCCGAGGGGTACGGGTACGCGTGGACGGGGGACGGGAGCCTGCGCGAGCAGATCGTGGCCGCGGAGGCTGAGGCGCGTGCCGAGGGCCGGGGCTGCCTGTGGGGTGGGTAGCGCTAGAAGGCGACGACCGGCTCGGTGACCTCAATGATGAGCGCACCCGGTGGTAGCCCCTCGGCCAGCCACGCCTCACGTACACGGTCGGCGGCCGCCTCGTCGAGAACCCCGATGTTGATGCGGTTTCGGCCCTCGTCCAGGTCGGTGAACACAACCCCCGGCACCTGCCAGACCGCATCCATTCCGACCTGGTACCAGCGGTCGAGGTCGGCGAGGGCGTAGTCGCCTTGCAGGATCACCAGGTCGCGGATCTCGTCGACGCGACCACCCATCACGACGCGGAGAGCGCGCCAGGCGCCCTCCTCGTCGCTGGCGTCAAGCATGTAGACGTTGGCGATGGACTCGTCGTCCGGGGCGAGGAACGCGCCCCCAAAACCTGGCACTTCATCGCCGGCGAGCGGAAGGTCGCGGTTCAGCGCCGCGAGTTCGCCGGGCGTCATCGCGCGCTTCCCGGACTCGTCGCCGACGGATGTGATGAGGGGGAGGACAGCGACAGCTGCCAGCAGGCCTGCGGCGCGGAGCAGCGGGACGAGAGAGTTCATGGCATCGGTACGCCCCGCACGGAGCGACGGATGCGACTCAGCCGTGCTCGTCAGTGCCCATCACCCAGCGAGGGTCTTGAGGATGTCCTTCATCAGTAGCAGCAGGTGCAGTTCATCGGTCGGCGACGACTCGAACTCCGGGATGAGGTGGCGGTAGAAGTCCCGGGCGTCCGTGGTTTCCG
>CAYTRA010000268.1:0-3994 GCA_964439675.1 uncultured Dehalococcoidaceae bacterium | reverse complement strand
GGATTCATCTCCTGATGCGTCTGATCCTCCTCGGGCTCCCCGGCGCCGGTAAGGGCACCCAGGCGAAGGTCCTCGCCGGGCAGAAGGGGCTGCTCCACATCTCCACGGGCGACATGTTCCGGGAGGCGGCTGCCGAGGGTACGGCCCTGGGCAAGCAGGCCCAGGAGTACATGACCGCCGGCAAACTGGTTCCGGACCAGGTCACCATCGGCATGCTGCTGGAGCGCATCGCAAAGCCGGACGCGCAGGTGGGCCTGATGCTGGACGGCTTCCCTCGCAACATCCCGCAGGCGGAGGCGCTGGACCGCGCGCTGGCGGAGCAGGACTCGCAGATCGATGCGGTGCTGTACATCAAGGTGCCGGAGGCCGAACTGATGGAGCGCCTCACGGGGCGCTGGTCGTGCCCTCAGTGTGGCGCCATCTACCACACGCAGAGCAAGCCGCCGAAGGCGGACAAGGTGTGCGACGAGTGCGGGAGCGCGCTGACGCAGCGCGCGGACGACCAGCCGGAGACGGTGAAGGCGCGTCTGGACACCAACCGCGCCTGGACCGAGCAACTGGCGGAGTACTACGGCGCGCAGGGCAAGCTGCACGAGATCGACGGGACGGGATCGCCAGAGGCGATCACCGACCGACTGCTGACGGCCCTGAGTGGGGTATCGGCTCAGGGCCAGAAGGCGTAAACTGGAATGTCTGTCGAGTTGAAGTCCGCTCGCGAACTCGAGGTGATGCGCCAGTCTGGCCGCATCAACGCCGAGATCCGCGCGCTCCTGTGCGAAGCGATTCGCCCCGGGGTGACGGGTGCAGAACTCGACCGGCTGGCGAAGGACGCCATTGCGAAGCACGGCGCGGAGCCGACGTTCGTCGGGTACGCACCGTTCGGGAAGCCCGCCTATCCGGGCGCGATCTGTTTCTCCGTGAACGAGGAACTGGTCCATGGCATCCCGTCGGACCGTGTGCTGGAAGAGGGCGACATCGTCAGCATCGACCTGGGGGTCACCTACAACGGATACGTCTCTGACGCGGCGTTCACTGCGCCGGTAGGAGAGGTGTCCGCTGAGGCGCGTGCGCTGATGGACGCGACGCGACGGGGCCTCTGGGCGGGCATCGAGGCGGCCCAGGCGGGGAACCGGCTGGGCGACGTTGGCGCCGCGATTGCGGCGGAAGCGCAGGGCAAGTACGGCATCATCCGCGGCTACGGTGGCCACGGGGTGGGCCGGAAGATGCACATGGAGCCGCACGTCCCGAACTTCGGGACCGCGGGCAAGGGGCTGAAGCTGATGCCGGGCATGGTCCTGGCGCTGGAGCCCATGTTCGCCCTGGGCGACGAGGAGACGGAAGAGACGGACGACGAGTGGACGGTGGTCATGGTTGACGGCCGCCTCTCGGCGCACTTCGAGGAAACAGTGGCGATTACCGAGGACGGCCCGGAGGTATTGACCCGCATCGAATAGATGCGGGCGTTATGGCCAGAGGACGTAGACCGGCACGAGGCCCGAGAGAGCCGAAAAAGGAAGTCATCGAGGTCGAGGGCGTCATCCGCGAAGCGCGGCCGAACGCCATGTTCGACGTCGAGTTGGCGAACGGTCACCACGTCCTGGCTGGTATCTCCGGCCGGATGCGGATGAACTACATCCGCATCGTGATTGGTGACCGCGTACTGGTGGAGTTGAGCCCGTACGACCTGAGTCGAGGGCGCATCACGTACCGCTTCCGCTGAGGCGGAGCGGCCGAGAGCAGGACACCCGGGACGCCCTCCAGGGGGGCGGCCGGGCGAGGACAGAGGAGACGCCGATGAAAGTGTCGGCATCAGTCAAGCGGCGCTGCGACAAGTGCCAGATCATCCGCCGGCACGGCCAGTTGCGGGTGATCTGCAGCACGAAGAAGCACAAGCAGCGGCAGGGCTAGGGGACGACGATGGCTCGAATCGCCGGTGTCGACATTCCGCGCGACAAGCAGGTCGCGTACTCGCTGCCGTACGTGTACGGCATTGGGCGGCCCACCGCGCTGAAGATCCTCACGCAGACCAGCATTGCGCCGACCACCATGGTGCGTGACCTGACGGACGACGAGGTCGCCCGCCTTCGCGCGGTGGTGGAAGGCGAAATGATCGTGGAGGGTGACCTCCGCCGGGTGGTGCGCGGGAACATCCAGCGCCTCCTGGAGATCAACTGCTACCGGGGGCAGCGGCACCGCCGTGGCCTGCCGGTGCGCGGCCAGCGGACGAAGACCAACGCCCGCACCCGCCGAGGCACCAAGAAGACGGTGGCCGGCAAGAAGAAGGCCACCAAGAAGTAGTTCGGTAGCGACGAAGAAGGCGGTTCGGTATGGGCCGAGCACGACAACAGGCCAACCGCGCACGGCGCCGCGAACGGAAGAACATTCCGCGTGGCCGTGCGTACGTGTCCTCCACGTTCAACAACACCCTGATCACGATCACGGACCCCAACGGGAACACCGTGGCGTGGGCCAGTGGTGGCGTGGCCGGGTTCAAGGGCTCCCGCAAGAGCACGCCGTACGCCGCGCAGCTCGCCGGCGAGCGCGCGGCCCAGATGGCCATGGACAACGGGATGCGAGAGGTGGACGTGGCCATCAAGGGCCCCGGCCCCGGCCGCGAGGCTGCCGTGCGCGCCCTGGCTGCCGCCGGCCTGCGCGTCAACTCCATCCGCGACATCACCCCGATCCCGCACAACGGCTGCCGCCCGCGGCGCCGCCCGCGGACCTAGGAGCCCAGGAGGACTCATGGCTCGCTACACCGGACCCAAGTGCCGGAAGTGCCGCCGCTACGGGGTCTCCCTGTGCGGGACGGCCAAGTGCGCGCTGCTGCGCCGCCAGAACCCGCCCGGCCCCCGGCCGACGCGGCGTCGGAAGATCTCCGACCGCGGTCAGCAGCTGATCGAGAAGCAGAAGGTGCGCTACGCCTACGGGCTGATGGAGGCGCAGTTCCGCCGGTACTACGACAAGGCGATCCGTCGCGAGGGCGTGGCCGGCAACAACCTGATGCAGATGCTGGAGGAGCGGCTGGACAACGTGGTCTACCGCCTGGGCTTTGGCGCCACGCGCGCGCAGGCGCGCCAGATCGTCACGCACGGTCTGATTAGCGTGGACGGCAAGAAGCTGTCCATCCCCAGCGCACGCGTGCGCCAGGGGCAGTCCATTGGCTTCACGGACCGCGGCAAGAAGAGCGGCTTCTTCAAGATCCTGCAGGAAGAGATCAAGAGCCGGGACGTGCCGGGCTGGCTGGAGGTGGACCGCAACACCGTCACCGGCCGCATGGCGGGGCACCCGGGCCCGGGCGACTGGGAGCCACATTTCACTCCCAACGCCGTGATTGAGTACTACTCGCGCTAACCACGCGAACCAGAGCACTCGTCGTCGCCGGGTGACACCGACGACAGGAGACGAGAGAGGTGCCGTTTGGCCGACCTGTTGCAGCCCACGATCCACATCGAGACCGAGGAGGAGGACTACATCCACCTCGTCGCGGAGCCGCTTGAGCGCGGCTACGGGACGACGCTGGGCAACGCCCTCCGGCGCGTGCTGCTGTCCTCGCTTCCCGGTGCTGCGATCACGTCTGTCCGCATCGAGGGCGTGGAGCACGAGTTCTCCACCGTTGCGGGCATGAAGGAAGACGTGACGGAATTCCTGCTGAACCTGAAGGAGGTCCGCCTCCGCGCCTACGCCGACCGCCCGGCCCGCCTCTTCCTGGAAGTGGGCGGCGAGGGTGAGGTCACAGCGGGCCAGATCCAGGCGACCGCGGACTACGAGATCGTGAACCCGGACCAGCACCTGGCCACGCTGGACTCGCGCGAGGCCAACCTGGTGGTGGACCTGAACGTGGAGACCGGCCGGGGCTACCTGCCGGCCACCCACGCGGAGGGCCTGCCCATCGGCGTGATCCCGGTGGACGCGCTCTTCAGCCCGGTGCGCCGGGTCAACGCGAAGATCTCCAACACCCGGGTGGGCCAGGACACGAACTTTGACCGGCTGGACC
>CAYTRA010000267.1:0-4036 GCA_964439675.1 uncultured Dehalococcoidaceae bacterium | reverse complement strand
GAGGGCTACCGCCCCCACCCCCGCCCTCCCCCATAAAGGGGGAGGGGGCCAGAAGGGAGAGGTGGCCGAGGCGCAGGCTCCGGTGCTACTTGGTCAGTTCGACCTTCCACACCTTCGCCTCGGGGTCCTCCTCGACCTTCACGATGCCCTGCCCCACCATCCGCGCGAGGTGGGCGCGCACCTGGCCGCCCGCCGCGCGGCGCAGGCCGCGCTGGATCTCCGGGTAGAGCGCACGACGGATCTGGCGGTCCGTGGTGTAGCCGTGGTCGATCAGGTCGATGATCTGCCGGTCGCGCACGCCTCGGTGGTCGATGAGTTCCTGGATCTTGTCGTCTGTGGCGGTCACCACGGGGCCGTGGCCGGGGGCGAAGAGTTTGCTCTGCAGTTCGCGCATGCGCAGCAGCGAGTCTAGGTAGGCCTGCATGTCGCCGTGCGGCGGCGGGCCGATGGCGCTGGTGCCGACACCCAGGACGTTGTCGCCCGTGAAGAGCGTCAGCGTCTCCTCCACGAAGTAGCAGTTGTGCCCGGCCGTGTGCCCCGGCGTGTGCACCGCGCGCACCGTCAGCCCGCCCACCTTGAAGGTGTCCCCGTCCGTCAGCGGCACGTCGATGGGGGTGTTGAGGGCCTCCTCGCGCCACTGTCGCGCGCGCTCCGCGAGTTCCTTGTCGTCGGGCAGGTCGTCGTTCTGGCTGCCGCCCTCCGGCACCGGCGTGTGCAGCAGCACCTCGTCGATGGGGTTGATGGCGGTCTGCGCGCGCAGCAGCTCGCGCAGCCGCCGTCCGCCCGAGGTGTGGTCCGAGTGGTGGTGCGTGAAGGCGATGGTCCCCACGTTGAACCGCGAGCCGTCGCCCTCGAAGAACTTGCGGCGGGTGTCGATCGACAGGTCGTCGCCGAACCCGGAGTCGATGAGGGCCGCTTCGTTGCCGTCGTGCAGCACCCAGACGTTGGAGGTGGGGAAGGTACGCGAGAACTGCCGCACCACCACGATGTGCTGGAGCAGGTGCTCGTTGACCTCGCGCGCGGAGGTCTGCACGGTGGGCTGGTCGTCCGCCTGCTTCCCGTTCCGGCTTCCGCTGCGCCGGTCGATGATGCGGCGTCGCGCCACCCTCACCGCCTTCGTCAGCGACTTCCGCGCCTGCGCCCCAACACTGCTGCGTCTCGCCCTGGCCATCCCGGCCCCCTTCAGAACGGGAGGATGGTACCGGATGCGTCCTCTCCTCTGGCCCCCTCTCCTTCCGACAGACGGAATGTGGGGTTGGGGTGGGGGCATCGCCAGCACTGAGGCGGGATGCACGCATGGGGACGCACGTGCCCGTCCGCCCTTCGACAGGCTCAGGACGAACGGGTTTGTTCACGGCTCCGGTACAGGAGCCCACCTGAGACGGCTGCGCCCGCCACCTTCTCCTTCCGACAGACGGAAGGTGCGGTTGGGGTGGGGGCATCGCCAGCACTGGGGCGAGATGCACTCATGCGGACGCACGTGCCCGTCTGCCCTTCGACAGGCTCAAGACGAACGGGTTTGTTCACGGATCCGGTACAAGAACCCACCTGAGACGGCTGCGCCCCCCTTCCGGCCCCCCGAGGGGGGAGAGGGTTGGGGTGAGGGGGAGCACATAGCCCTCGACCGCCACGCCCGGCACCCACCCCCGCTACGAGGGGTACCGCTCGACGAGGCGTGCCCTACGACTCCAGCCAGAGGACGTCGCCGTGGAGGTCGGCGGGGTGTTCCTTCGCCGCGAACACCTCGTACTCCCGGCGGGAGGACGCGATCGTCGTGGAGGGCCCGTGGCCCGGCAGCACGATGGTCTCCTCGTCCAGGTTGTAGAGCCGCGACGTGATCGAGGTGATCTCGGTCCGGAGGTCCTCCGGCGTGCGCGTGCGGCCGGGGCCGCCCGGGAACAGCGTGTCGCCGGTGAGCAGCGCCTTGTGGGCCAGCAGGCAGATCGAGCCGGGCGTGTGGCCGGGCGTGTGGATCACCTGCACCTGCGCCGAGCCCACGTTGAAGATGGCCCCGTCCTCCAGCGGCTGGATGTTGCGCGACGCATCGAGGTTCGTCTCCTGCGCCCCCGCGAACACGGGCGCGTCCGTGTGCGCGCGCAGGACGTCGAAGCCGGCCCAGTGGTCGAAGTGCGAATGCGTGACCACGATGCGCTCCACCGGCTCGTCGCCCAGCGCCTCGATGACCGCCTCGATGCCCTCGGGCGCGTCCACGATGGTCACGCCGCCGCCGTCGGGAGACCGGAGCACGTAGCAGTTGTTCGCGTACTGCCCGAGGCCCTCGAAGGACTCGATGGTGATCTGCTTCTCCGCGTAGACCTGCGCCATGGATGCGCTCCTCCTCCTTGAGCCGTGGGGCCAGCAGGGTAGCGGATGCGGGTGGACTCCCCCTCCAACAGCGGGAGCGGAAGTGGTGGAGCGGCTAGATTGGACACATGAACGAACCCGACCGCGAGTTCACCCTGGACGAAGCCCGCAGCATCCTCGCCGCGCTGCGCTCCACGGCGCCGGGCGGCCTCTCCGCCCCGTTCTCCCGAGACGACCTGCTCGCCGTCCTCGGCGCTGGCGTGGAGGTGAAGGACGTGGGGCTGGGCCTGCTGGACTTCCCCACCACCGTCGACTCCAGCATGGGCGCCGTCCCCGCGTACTGGTGCTGGCTCTCCGGCGAGGACGAGATCGAGTGGTGGCATCCGCGCTCGACCGGGTTCGCCGGACGCCAGCGCATCGATGAACTCCCGCCAACTGCGGGGTGAGCGGCGAGCATCTGCACGTCTCGGAGGAGCAGTTCGATGGCTGAGCAGGTGAAGGGTCCCGCCTCCTACTTCCCCTCGATCGAGGCGAAGTACGGCCGCCCGATCGCGGAGTGGAAGGCACTGCTCCGAGCGAGCGGGATCGCGAAGCACATGGAACTCGTGGAGTGGCTGAAGACAGAGCACGGCTTCGGCCACGGCCACGCCAATGCCCTGGTCAAGCACACCCTGGACGAAGACAGGGCTGCGGGAGGGGCTCCCTAGCCCTCGGCGGCTTCGTGGCGCGGCGGCGTGCCCAGCCCGCAGCGGCCCCCGCGCACCCAGGCCAGCCCGTCGCGCTCGAGCGCATCGAGGAGCCCGCGCACCCGCTGTCGCTCCTCGCCCGGCTGGAGGCGGCGCATCAGCGCCGCGACGGTGGTCGGGCCGCCCTCGCGGAGGACGTGCATGATGCGGCCGCGCCACTGGCGGTCGCTGCCCTCCCACCGCCCCTGCGCGCGCACCGGCTCCGCCGTCTCCCCCGCGAGGAATCGAGGGCGTGCGGCGCACAGCGTTGCCACGGGGCACGCCTCGCAGCGGGGGGCGGGCACGCACACCTTCGCGCCGAAGTCCATCAGCGCCGGGTTCCACTCGTCCGCGCGCCCCGGCGGCAGCAGCCGCTCCGCCATTGACGCCACCGCACCCACCGAGGTCTCGCGAGCCGGTTGTAGGTCCCCGAACACCACTCGGCCGATGACGCGCACCACGTTCGTGTCCACCGCCGCGGCGTCGTCCCCGAACCCGAAGGTGCGGATGATCGCCGCCGTGAAGGGGCCTACGCCCGGTAGCGCCAGGATCGCCTGCGCCTCGCGAGGCATCACTCCGCCGTGCTGCTCCACGCAGCGGCGGGCCGCCTCCTGCAGGTTCGCCGCCCGACGCGGGTAGCCGGCGCGTCCCCACACCCGGAGCACCTCGGCGCGGTCCGCCTCGGCGAGGTGGCGCAGCGTGGGGAAGGCCGCCATCCAGCGCTCGTAGATCTGGAGGACGCGCGACATCTGTGTCTGCTGCGCCGCTACCCCCGCCACCATGGCTGCGTACGGATCGCGAGCCGTCCGCCAGGGAAAGGGCTCCTCGTGCTCCGCGTACCAGTCGAGGAATCGCGAGCGCAGCGCTCGCACCCGTGCCGGGTGCAGCACAGGGGTCGCCATGTCGCCTCGAGGAGTCCGTGCCATGCGGCCAGTATCCCCGATGCGGTCGTTCTGGCCCACCCAGGTGTGAGAGAAGGGAGAGAGTGGAGGGGGCGGTCGCCCTCT
>CAYTRA010000266.1:0-4037 GCA_964439675.1 uncultured Dehalococcoidaceae bacterium | reverse complement strand
GTGCTGGAGGTGGCGAGCCAACTCCCGCTGGCCGTGATCTGCGGGATGATGGGCCTCGAGAAGGACGTCTGGCCGCTGATGTTCGAGCTGACGAACTCGATCCTGGGCAGCGGCGACCCGGAGTACCAGGCGCAGAACGTGGCTGCCGAGAAGGTCGGCACGGCGGAGGGCGCGCAGGAGACGGGCGCCACCGGCTTCATGCGCATGATCGGCTACTTCCAGCAGGTGCTGGAGGACCGCCGCCAGAATCCGCGCGAGGACGACCTGGTCAGCATCCTGCTGGAGTCCGAGATCGACGACGAACGGCTCTCCGAGGGCGACATCCTGGCGTTCTGCTTCCTGCTGGTCGTGGCAGGCAACGAGACCACGCGCAACGCGATCTCGGGCGGCCTGCTAGCGCTGTGCCAGCACCCGGAAGAGCGCGCCCGCCTGCAGGAGGCGATCGCTCGCGGCAACGAGGTGCTGGTGGACTCGGCGGTCGAGGAGATCGTCCGCTGGACCTCCCCCCTCCACCACATGACCCGCGAGGCGACGCAGGACGTGGAGATCCGCGGCCAGCGCATCCAGGCCGGCCAGAAGGTCATCATGTGGTACCCCTCCGCGAACCGTGACGAGGACTACTTCGACGACCCGTACCGCTTCGATGTGGGCCGGACGCCGAACGACCATCTGGCCTTCGGCATCGGCGAGCACTTCTGCCTGGGCGCCGGCTTTGCCCGCAAGGAGATCAAGGTGATGTTCCAGGAGTTGTTCCAGCGCTACCCGGACATCCAGGTGGACGGCCCCGCGGACCGGCTGCGTTCCAACTTCATCAACGGCATCAAGCACCTGCCGGTGGTCTACCGCTAGTCCGGAGGCGCAGCACATGACCGACACACAGCAGGCGGCGCGCAGCGTCCGCGTGGACGAACTGGCCTGCGAGGGCCATGGCCGCTGCGAGAACGCGGCGCCGGAGGTCTTCCAACTGGACGATGAGGACATCTCGAGGGTGATCCTCGATCCGGTCCCGGCAGATCTCGTCGGCAAGGTGGAACGGGCCATCCGCCTGTGCCCTCGACAGGCGGTACGCTGGGCGGACGAGTAGCCGCCACAAGCGGCGTCGGTGGGGTCCTGCCGCGCTCTCACGCCGGAGCGCCCGTTCGAGGTGTCCCGATGGCTGACCGCACCCGTCACCAGGTAGAGGCCGAACTGTCGGAGGCGCGTGCGGACCTGCTGCGCCTCTGGCCCTCCGAGCACCCCACCTTCCGCCTGGACGACGCGCCCACCCCTGAGGCGAAGGCCGCGCTCCAGCGGGTCATGCGCCTCCAGAACGAACTGGACGCGACGGACTAAGGCACGCGGGAGGGGCGCCTAGGCGGGCGGCGAACCGAACGCGCCGCGCTCCTGGAGCGCCGTGATGTCGTCCCAGGTGAAGCCCGCCTCCAGCAGCACCTCTTCCGTGTGCTGGCCAAAGGCCGGCCCCATCTTCTCGATGCGTGCGGGCGTCTTGGACAGATGCACGGGCGAGCCCACCATGGGCAGCACGTCGCCCGTCTCCGGGTGCGGCACCTTCACGATGTAGTCGTTGGCCCAGGCCTGCGGATCCTGGCCGATCTCCACGTAGTCCAGCACCGGCTCCACCAGCATGTCCGCCTCGTGGAAGGCGTCCACCCACTCGTCGCGAGTGCGGGTCAGGAAGACCTCGTCCATGCGGGCGATGACCTCTTCGTTGCGGTCCCAGCGCTGCGCGGCGGTGGCGTAGTCGCCCTCCGCCAGGTCCTGGATGCCCATGACCTCGCAGATGCGTCCCCACCACTTGTCCGGCGGCAGCGCGCCGATCATCAGCCACTTGCCGTCACCGGCCTGAAAGTGGTTCCACGTGGGGCGGCGCTCGTTGTGCTTTCGCCGCCCCACGAGTTCGCCGCTCCAGAGGGCACCCGTGATGTTGTAGGACTGGATGCACAACTGCGAGCCATACAGCGAGGTGTTCACCTCCTGCGCCTCGCCGGTGCGTTCGCGGTGCATCAGGGCCAGGACGATGCCATATCCGGAGATGACCGCGCCCACGTGGTCGGCCTGCGGGAAGCCGGCCATCGTCGGCGGGGACTCCTCGCCCTCACCGGTGACGGACATGAAGCCGCCGCGCGCCTGCGCCAGCGTGTCCATGGCGCCTCGATAGCGGTCCGGGCCCAGGTGCCCCCAGCCGGTGGCGCTGGACATGATGCATCGAGGGTTGACCTGCTGGATCTTCTCGAACGTGACGCCCAGCCGCTCCATCACGCCGTGTCGCATGTTGTTGTGGAAGACGTCCGCCGTCTCCACCAGTTTCCAGAAGACCTCCTGGCCCGCCTCGCTCTTCAGGTCCAGCACCAGCGAGCGCTTCCCGCGGTTCAGGGTGTTGAAGTACGGGTTGCCGCCGCCACTGGCGGAGGCCATGCCCCGCCCCGGGTCCACGTTGGCGTACGACTCGATCTTGATGACGTCCGCGCCCATGTCCGCCAGCATCGCGGTGGCGTAGGTGCCCTGCTGCCAGACCGACAGGTCCAGGATGCGGAAGCCCTCCAGCGGTAGTTGCGGCATGCGTCCCTCCCCCTGACCGGCGCCGGTCCGCTCGCCCTCGCGTCGCCGGCGCGCCCCGATCGGGCGCATTCTCGCACGCCACGTCGAGTGTTATCGCGAGCATCGAGGGCGCCCTCGCGGCGCGAGCGTCGAGCCAGAGGGCGCGACCCGGTAGGATCGAGGGGGCCGTGTGACGCGGGCGGGGGCTGGCCTCGCGCGCGGAGGGCGCACGGGCGAGCGGGAGCGCGGGCATGCAGCGAGAGATCCATCGCGTGGTGGTGACCGGCCTGGGGGCCGTCACGCCCATCGGCAACACCACGGCGGAGTTCTGGGACGGCCTGCGCAGCGGCCGCAACGGCATCGGCCGCGTGCAGGAGTTCGACCCCTCCGACCTCATCGTGCAGATCGCCGGCGAGGTGAAGGGCTTCGACGTCGAGCAATACCTGGACCGCAAGGTCGCCCGGCGCACGGGCCGCTTCGCGCAGTTCGCGCACGCCGCCGGTGTGCAGGCGCTGGAAGACGGGGACCTGCAGGTCACGGACGACAACCGCGACGACATCGGCGTGATCATGGCGACCTCGGGCGACTCGTTCGCCATGGGCCCGGAGTGGGAGAACTACCTCAACCGCGGCTCCCGAGGGGTGGACCCGTTCATCGTGACGCGCATGGGGCAGCACATGGGCGCGGGACGCCTCGGCCGCCAGATCGGCGTGCGGGGCCCCAACACCACCATCAACACCGCCTGCGCCTCCGGCACGGACGCGCTGGGCCACGCCCTGAGCATGATCCGGCTGGGCCACGCGAAGGCCCTGCTGGCTGGCGGCGCGGAGGCGATGATCACCCCGCTGGCGCTGTCCTCCATGGGACGCCTCGGCGCGCTCTCGAAGAACAACGAGGACCCCGAGCACGCCAGCCGCCCCTTCGATGCGAAGCGGGACGGCTTCATCCTGGGCGAGGGCGCCGGCGTCCTGCTCCTGGAGTCAGAGGAACACGCCCTGGCTCGAGGCGCGCGCATCTACTGCGAACTCGCGGGCGTCGGCTGGTCCTTCGACGCGACGGACGACACCGCCCCCGACCCCGAGGGCCAGGCGCTGGCGATGCGTCGCGCGATGCAGGACTCCGGGGTCACGCCGGAACAGATCGACTACGTGAATGCCCACGGCACCAGCACTGAGTACAACGATCGCACGGAGACGCAGGCCATCAAGCTCGCCATGGGCGAAGCGGCCGGCAGCGTGAAGGTCTCCTCCACCAAGTCCATGACCGGCCACCTGGCCGCCGGCGCCGGCGGCATCGAGGCGGTCGCCTCGATCCTCGCGCGGCACCACGGGGTGGTGCCGCCGACGATCAACTACGAGGAACCCGACCCGTCCTGCGACCTGGACATCACGCCGAACGTGGCCGTGGAGCACGCGATCGACACGGTGCTTTCGAACTCGTTCGGCCTCGGCGGCCAGAACGCGAGCGCGATCTTCCGCCGCTACGCCTAGCGTCCACGT
>CAYTRA010000265.1:0-4060 GCA_964439675.1 uncultured Dehalococcoidaceae bacterium | reverse complement strand
AGACGATGCCCTCGTGCCACTCCAGGTCGTCCCCGTTCACCTCGGGGATGACGAGGGGCACCGAGGCGTCCATGCGAAAGGCGGATCCGTCATCGATCATCACCTTGCCGCGCTCACGCAGCCACGGCCCCCACTGCTTGGAGACCTCCGACGAGGCGGAGCAGAACACCAGGTCCGCGTCCTCCAGTGCCGCCTCCGTCGTCTCGTCAACGACGATGTCCTGGCCGGCGTACTGGAGGATCTTGCCCTTGGATCGGGCGCTCGCGAGGAGCTTGAGCTTCTTCATCGGGAGGTTTCGCTCCGCGGCCACCCGGAGGAACACGTCCCCCACGGCGCCGGTCGCTCCGATGACGGCTACGGTCGGCTCCACGCTGAGTTCTCCTCGATGCACGAGGCGCCCCGTCCGAGGCGCCCCAGACGCTGATGCCGCCCATTGGGGCGGCGCATACCCAGTGTACCGGGGCCTCCCGGCTGGGGCGAGGGCGGCATTCCTACGGCCTACGAGGCGGCCCCGTCACCACTCCCGCCGGCTTCCCTCGCCCTGAGCCCGCCGAGGTACATACGTCGGCGGACGCCACAACCCGTTCGTGCTGAGCCGGTCAAAGTACGGACGTCAGCCGCCGCGCCACAACCCGTTCGTGCTGAGCTTGTCGAAGTACGGACGGGCCACCGCACCACGACCCGTTCGTGCTGAGCCTGTCGAAGTACGGACGGGCGTCGCCGTTAGGCCGAGGCCTCGTCCTGCTCCTCATCATCGAGCTCGAGCGCGGGCTCCGGGGCCTCGCGGAGCGGCCGAGGCGCGGGCGCCGCGTCCATCAGCGAGCGGTCCGCTGTCTCTGCCTGCTGGAGCAGGCCGCGGACGTAGTCGGACTTGCCGGCGAGTTCCTCCATGCTGCGGCGCAGGGCGGCCACCGACCGGCCGATCTCGGCCGGGTCCGTGGAGCCAGACTCCGCCATCTGGGCGATGACCTGCTGGCGGCTGTCCAGGTAGTCCTTGACAGCCGTGAACGTCTCCGACCGCATCGCGTCCAGCATGCGCACCATCACCCGGCGCTGCTCCGCCAGGTTCGCCTCCAGCGCCTCGATGTCGTTGTCGAAGCGAGAGAGCGCCGCCTCCACCGTGTCGCGCTGGGCGTCGCCGTACTCCAGGAAGGGCAGGCGCTGCCGGTCGATCTGCTCGCGCGTCTGCGAGATGCGACCGCGCTGCTCCTCCAGGTATTGCGAGAACGAGCGCGCCACGTGGTCCTGGCCGCCCGCCTTGATGCGCTCTTCCAGCGCCGTCAGGTTGGCTTCCTCGCCGTCCGCGTACTCGTTCAGCGGGCGCAGCCGCTCCTCCAGGTTCTGGAGCAGGGACTGCATCGCCTGGGCCTGCTTCACGATCAGGTCGTGAAGCGGCTCCATTTCCTCCTCGAACTGGTCACGCATGGTGGCCAGCAGTTCGCCCTGGGAACGGAAGTGTTCGGCCACGCGCTGGAGACGCTTGCTGGGCACCACCGGCTGCTGTGCGACCTCCGCAACGGAACGGGAAGCGGGGGACATGGGCGACGACGAGTTGTCGCCGTCCCGGCGGCTGCCAAATCGCATGACCAAACCTCTTTCGCTGCGGTCGGCTCGCAAGCGTGCCTCGCTCTGCTGGGGCAGAGCATCGGCGCCCCTGAGGGCGTCCGTACCATAACGCGCGTGTGCCCTCGACGGCGAGCGCCGCAGCACGAACGCCGGCAGCGCCACCGCCACCGCGAGGAGCCCGAGGATCCCCGCGAGCACCACGGGATCGCGCATCGCATCGAGTAGCGGCGACGCCGCGCTGTCGTCCGTGAGCGTGATGACCGGCGTCGGCGCGCTCGCGACCTCGGTGGTGGTGTCCGCGAGTCCGCTCGCCCCGCCCGTCGCCACGGCCAGCTCGGTGAAGGTGCCGTTGGTCTCCGACCCCGGCGTCGGTGGGGCCTCGGTGCCGACGTACGGAAGGAAGGTGCCGGCGGGGCTCTCCGCGTAGAAGGCGTCCCGCGCCGAGAGGAGGGGCTGCCCGGCGCTGGCGAAGGGGACGTAGGCCGCCGCCGCCACGTCCTGGATCGTCTCCAGCGCGGCGTCGAAGTCCTCGTTCTCGGTCATGACCACCAGGACAAAGGCGCCGCCGGGCGCGTAGACGATGCCGGCGTCGTGGAGGAAGTCCTCCAGCGTCCCGGTCTTGTGCGCGGTCAGGGTGCCATCCGGCAGCCCCTGCGGGATGCCGTCCACGATCTCCTGGCGTCGCAGCATGTCGAGGATGGCGTTGCTCGCAAACTGGCTCACCACGCGCCCCGCGAAGATCTCCGTGAACAGGTGCGCCTGGTCTGCCGGCGTCGTCATGAATTCGTTGACCAGCGTCGTGGAGGGCATCCCCAGCCACTCCGTCGCGTCGTCCACGGTGCCCTCGCCCAGCAGTTCGCGGAGCGCGAAGGCCGTGCCGTTGTCCGAGAACGTGATCATGCGCTCGGCCGCCTCGTACACCCCGACCGTGTACGGCTCCTCCGGACGTAGGTCCTCCGGGTCGTCGATGTGGTGGCGGGGCTCGATGGTGAGGCGCGCTTCCAGGTCCACGAGGCCCTCGGCGGCCTGCCGGTAGAGTTCGGCCGCCACGACCGTCTTATAGAGAGAGGCGGAGCGGAACTCGCGGTCGGCGTCCACCTCGCAGCGGTCGCCGGTCTGCAGGTCCACCACCACCACGCCCAGCGTGACGTCGTCCTCGACGTCTGCGGCCAGGTCGCGGATCACCTCGCAGGCGTCATCCAGCGGCACCGCCGCGTGCACGCCTCGAGGGCTACCGACAGCGACGAGGAGCGCGCCGAGCACCACCGCGCCGGCCGCCACCAGTGACGGGAGCGACGGCACACGCGCGCGGGCGCCACGTCCGGCAACGGACGAAGACGCGCCCGCGGGAACGGGGCGACACACAGACCTCAAGCCACGCTCCGATGCGTTGCTGGGGTTCAACCTGGACTCGTGGGCCGGGTCCCGCTGCCCGTCGAGGCTGCTACCTATCACCTCGCGTCGTGCATCCGGCCACAGAGAGCATGAGGTTCACACAGGATCGGGTCAATACGGGACGCATCGGCGGCGCAGCAGGCCCTCGCACGGGCGCCAGCACCCCCCGCCGCAACGCCCCTCACCGGCCACGAACCACCGAGGCCACACGAACGGGCAGCGCGAAGCGCCTGCACCTCCGCCCCCCTCCCGCGAGGGAGGGGGCTAGGGGGAGGGCGATCCTCTCTTCCGATCTCCCCCTTCCCTCCTAGGGAAGGGGGCCGGGGGGATGGGCTCGCCGCACCAATCACGCGCCGCCCGCCAGCAGTGGCGGTGCAGATAGACTCAGCCCACGGCCGAGGACGCGCAGGTAGCCATTCATATGCGCGACTCGCGGAAGATTGAACCCTGCACCTCACGTCAGGGTGTTGACCCGCGCGGTAGTTGCCACGATAGTGCGCGTGGGCATCGCGACCCGGCGGCGGGGGCCTCCGTGATCTCGCGAGCCAAACCCTGGCCTCTCTCGGGCCGGACCGTCGTGTCCGTCATCGGGGCCAGGAGCATCATCC
The DNA here is from genome assembly GCA_964439675.1 of uncultured Dehalococcoidaceae bacterium. GTDB lineage: Bacteria > Chloroflexota > Dehalococcoidia > UBA2979 > UBA2979 > W-Chloroflexi-9. The sequence goes on along the minus strand of CAYTRA010000265.1, from coordinate 491 downwards.
CGCACCGACCGCAGCAGGCACGCGCGGTACCTACGCGGTAGAAGGAGACACCATGGACTGGAGCGACTCCCCGGAGCAGGCGGCCTTCCGCAAGGAAGTCCGTGAGTTCATTCAGACGCAGCTCCCTGACCGCTACCGCCCCAAGGACCCGTTCGCCGCATCCGCGGACGCGGGCGAGGGCGGCGACGAGAGCGAACTGACCGCCGGCTGGCAGGCCGACCGCATGTCGCAGGACCCCGCCAAGCGGGAGACCGCGAAGCAGTGGGCGGACGCCCTGGCCAGCAAGGGCTGGATCGCCCCGGCCTGGCCCAAGGAGTACGGCGGCGCCGGACTCTCCGTCATGGAGCAGTTCATCTACAACCAGGAGATGGCTGAGACCGGTGCGCCCTCCGTGGGCGGCATGGGCGTCTCCATGATCGGCCCCACGATCATCGTGCACGGCACCGAGGAGCAGAAGGTGGAGCACCTCTCCAAGATCCTCTCCGGCGAAG
>CAYTRA010000264.1:0-4077 GCA_964439675.1 uncultured Dehalococcoidaceae bacterium | reverse complement strand
ACCGCGCTCGCCCTGCAGATGGAGCGGCCGCTGCTCTACCTGCGTCCGCCGCGGCTGCCTGAAGAGGTGATCGCCCCGCACGTGGAGGGCATCTACCGGCCCGGCCAGCGCGTGCTGGTGGTGGACGACCTGGCGGCCGGCGGCGGCTCGCTGGTGGAGACGGTGGAGGGGCTGCGTGACGGCGGCCTCATGGTGAGCAACGCGGTGGTGCTGGTGGACCGGGAGCAGGGCGCCGCCCGCCGCCTGGAGGCGATGGGCGTCCGCGTCCACTCCATCCTCACGCTGGAGGTCGTCCTCACCTACCTCCACTCTGCCGGCCACCTGAGCCGCGAGGACTACGACCGCTCCACGGCCTACCTCCGCCGCGAGGGCGAACCGCGCTCCGAGTTCGACTAGCCGCAGCGGTCGCCCCCGGGGCTACGCTGGATCGTGCTCCCATCGGACGCCCGAACGGCGGCGACGCCTTCCACGTTCCTCCTGAGGACACGGGAAACGCGCCATATCCGCACCGGGCTCCCACTGGAGACGGAGACTCCATGACTTCATTGCGGACGTCGCTCGGACGTTTGCTGCTGCTCCCCGTCCTCGCGCTCGGCGCGGTCGCCCTCGTCGCCTGCGGTGACTCCGAGGGCGACTCGACGGCCACGGCGACGGGCACTCTCACGCCGACGGGCGAGTCGGACGGCAGCGAGGAGCCCTTCCTCGCGCGGTCGCCCTCGGACCTGGACTCCTACCGGTACCGGGTGGACGTATCGGTCGCCTCGGAAGCGCTCGACAGCGCGGAGGCGCCAACCGGGCTGGACCTGGAGGGCGACCTCACCTTCAACGTGGAGGGCGCGGTGGTGAACCCGGACCGGGAACAGACCGCCACCTCCATCGACCTGGGCATCCTGACGCTCTCCACGGAGACCATCCGCATCGGCGAGGAGGAGTGGACGCGCGCCGGGCAGGGCGCCTGGACCACCACCACGCCCGCCGCGGACGGCGGCGACATCCTAGACGTGGACATCTCCCCGGACTCGCTCTTCACCTCCTCAGAGGACTTCGACTACAAGGCGCTCACCGCGCGCCTGGAGGAACACGGCTGGGAGGACGAGGAGGCGAACGGCTACGCCGCGCGCCACTTCACCTTCACGCAGGAGGAGTTCTACGAGGTCTTCGAGACCGACGAGGCTGTCCTGCCAGCGGACATCGACGCGACGTTCGTGGCGGACGTGTGGATGGCCACAGAGTTCGGAGTGCCGGTGCGGATGCTGATCGTGGGCACGGACGGCGGCGGCACCGAGATCCTGCGGCTGGAGATGAACCTGCGGGACATCAACACCGAGATCGCCATCGACCCGCCGCCCGTCTAAGAGCGGCGCGGCACGCCTCGAGGGGTGCCCATACAGCAATGCCCGGTCGTGAGGCCGGGCATCCTGGCGTGGGTGCGAAACCTAGAGCAGGCGGCGGATGGGCTTCCGTCCGGGGCGCGGGTCATAGGAGGACTTGAAGATGTCCAACTTGTCGCGCTCGATGAGGTACTTCCCGGCGAACAGTGTCGCGGGGACGCGCCCCTGCTTGATGAGGCGACGCAGGCTCTGGGGATGGATACCCAGTTCGCGGGCCGCCTCGACCAGGTCGAGGTAGTCGTCAAAGGGGGAGTCAGGCACGGTGTGTCCATCCAGTCGGCTTAATGGATCAACCGCTCACACGATACTCCCTGCATCACAGATATGTAAAGCGATCTGTTGCACCGCATAGACAAATTGGCGAAGCCGCCGCTTCGCCCTGTGGACAACAACGATCGAGGTGGAACCGCGCTCCGTGGCTGAGCGCGCCTCGGTGGCTAGTGAGCGGCGACCATCGCCTCGCGTGACTGCTTCACCGCCGCCGGGAGTTCGCGCGCCACGTAGTCGACCTGCTCCTCCGTGAGCGAGGGCCAGAGCGACATTCGTAGCGAGCCAATGGCGAGGTCGATCGGGACGCCCATCGCCAGGAGCACGTGGGAGGGCTCCCAGGTGGCGGAGGTGCAGGCGGCGCCGGCGGAGCACTCGATGCCCTTCGCGTCCAGCGCGGCGACGAGCGTCTCGCCCTCCAGGTCAGAGAAGCAGACGTGCAGGTTCTGCGGCAGGTGCTTCGTCGGGTCGCCGTTCACGCGCACACTCGGGCACGCCTCGCGGACACCGGCGAGCAACCGCTCCCGCAGCATCGAGGTGCGCGCGACGAACGCCTCGCGCTCGTCCTGCGCCAGGCGGAGCGCGGTGGCGAAGCCGACGGCGCCGGGCACGTTCTCCGTGCCGGAGCGTCGCTGGCGCTCCTGCCCGCCCCCGGAGATCTGTTCCAGGAAGGGGATGCCGCGCCGCAGGTACAGGACACCCGTCCCCTTCGGCCCGCCGAACTTATGCCCGGAGAGCGAGAGCAGGTCCACGCCCAGCGCGTCGACGTCCAGCAGGTGGGTGTTGGCCACCTGCACCGCGTCGGTGTGCAGCGGCACCCGACGGCCGAGGCTGCTCGCCCGCTCCCGCACCGCGCGCGAGATCTCCGCGAGCCGCTGCACCGTGCCGACCTCGTTGTTCGCGTAGCCGATGGAGACGAGCGCGGTGTCGGCGCGCACGGCGGCGGCGACCTGGTCCGGCGTGACGCGCCCGTGCTCGTCTACCGGGAGCAGTTCCACCTCGAACCCGAAGCGCTCCAGGTAGTGGACGGAGTGCAGCACGGCATGGTGCTCGATCTCCGTGGTGAGGATGTGCCGCCCGACGCCGGCCTCTGACTGCGCGATGGCCACGCCCTTGATGGCGGCGTTGATGCTCTCCGTGCCGCCGGAGGTGAACACGATCTCCTCCGGGATGGCGCCGAGGACCGCCGCCACCTCGTCGCGAGCGCCCTCGATGGCGTCGTGGGCGCGGCGACCGTGCTCGTGGTGGGCGGAGGGGTTCGCGTACTCCCCGGTCAGGTAGGGGAGCATCGCGTCGAGCGCCTCCGGGCGTAGCGCGGCAGAGGCGGCGGAGTCCAGGTAGACCGCCGCGCGCTCAGACTGCTCAGCCGGTGCCGGAGGATCGAGAGGTGCCTCGGGGGGCGTCATGGCTGAAGGGTACACCCCACGGGGGTATCTGTGATGCGCTCGCCTCGTGCGGCGTTACGCCTCGACCTCGTCGCGCCAGGCCCAGTAGTCGCGCACGCGGCCCAGCGCGACGGCGGCGCGGGCGAACGAGGGGTACGCGGGGAAGCCCGCGCGACCGACGTAGACGCGGGCGTCCGTCAGGGTGCCGGGCGTCGCGGCGCCGAAGCCGCCCTCGGGCAGGATCGCCACGAGCGGCTGGCCCGTGCGCTCGGTGTAGGACTTGAGCAGTTCGATCTGCGTGTCCAGGCGCTCCGTGCTCTTCTCGAAGTCGCGCGCCTGCGTCTCCAGCGCGACGCCCTCGATGACCGGATCGCTGCCGAGGATGTCGAGGATCTTCGCCAGGTTGTCCGTCTCGCGGCCAATGGTGGAGGACGCGTCGAAGGGGTTGCGGTATGAGCCGCCGATGGTGACGAAGAACTCCGCGAGGCGGTCGTAGGAGGCCTGGCTCAGTTCGGGCACTTCGAAGCCCGCACGGGCGAACTGGTCCGTGATGGCCACGGACTGGCCGCCTGTCATGGCGATCAGCGCCAGGTTGCGCCCGGCTGACCGAGGCAGGCGCACCAGCGCTTGCGCCACGTCCACCGCCTCCTCCTGCGAGTCCACGGAGATCGCGCCGGCCTGCCGCATCAGCGCGGACCAGATCGCATCGTCCGAGGCCAGCGACGCGGTGTGAGAGTGCGCCGCGCGCGCCCCGGCCCCAGTGCGGCCGCCGCGCCAGATCACCACCGGCTTCTGCCGGGTGACCTCGCGTAGCAGCGCGGCGAAGCGGCGGCCGTCGCGGACGCCCTCCAGGTACATCACGATGACCGGGGTCTCCGGGTCGTCGCGCAGGTACTCCAGGTAGTCCGCCTCGTTCAGGACGGCGGCGTTGCCGATGGAGATGGTGCGCGAGACACGCATGCCGAACGTCTGCGAGCCCGCGGTGAGCGAGATGCCGTGCGTGCCGCTCTGTGTGACCACGGAGAGGTCGCCCT
>CAYTRA010000263.1:0-4105 GCA_964439675.1 uncultured Dehalococcoidaceae bacterium | reverse complement strand
CGGCGCCACGCGCTCGATCTCCTCCTGCGCCGTCAGGTCGCGGGCGCCCGTGGCGGTGGAGTGCGCGCCGATGTCCACGATCTCGGCACCGTCCGCCACCAGTTCGAGCGCCCGATCGAGGGCCTGCCCCACGCCCACGCGAGAGAAGGCGACGGGCGAGTCGTCCGAGACGTTGAGGATGCCCATCACCGCGGTGCGGTTGGTGCAGTCCAGTTGGCGGTCACGAAGACGGAGGATCACGGAGGGCCTTCCCGGTCACAGTGTACGTCGGGATTGCGGGTGACTCGCGCGCACGCCTAACCTCGCCGGACAGATCGCTGATGGCGCAGTCACCGCGCGAACACTGACCGTTCCGACTGGCAGATCAAGGACACGGATGCTGGACGATCCCGCACCCGCGCTCGCCATCGAGGGCGGCACGCCACTGCGCGACACCCCCTGGCCCCCACCGCCCGAGGTGGAACCCGCCGCCGACGCGGACCCCGTCGCCGCGCTGGAGGCGGCGCTCGCGGAACGCCTGGGGCTGGAGCCGGCCGCCGTCGTCTCGTTCGGCGATCCCGGCGAGGCGTATCGCGCCGCCCTGAGCATCGTGACGCCCTCGGCTGAGCGCTCAGAGGCGATCGTCCCGGCCCTGCTCGCGGACGCGCTCGTCGAGGCGGCGCGCGAGGCTGGATGGCGGCTTGTCCCCGGCGACCTGGAGTCGGACACTGCCGCCCTCTCGGCGCGTGGGCTGGCACGCGCGGCCTCGGACCAGGTGGGGCTGGCGGTGGCCACGCACCCCTTCGGCCACCCCGCGCTCATGACTGAACTGCACCGCATGGCACAGGATCGCCAGGTCCCCATCGTCGAGGACGTTACGGGCGCCCTCGGCGCGTCGCTCCGAAGCGTGCCGGCGGGACGCATGGCGCATGCCGCGGTGTTCACGGGACGCCCCGGCGACCCCATCACCCGCGGCGCATTCGCTATCTTCCCGACGGCACAGAGCGGCACGCACGTGCGAGAGACCCGCAAGAGCCCCATCAGCGAGGAGGACGCCCGTATCGCCCTCGCGGAGTTGCGGCGGCTGGACGAGGAACTCCTGTGGCGCCGACGGCTGGCGTGGGAACTCACCTTCGGGCTGCGAGGCGCGAAGGCCGTGGCGGCCATGGCCCACGCCCGCTGGGTACAGCACGCATACTCGCGCTACGTCGTCCGCCTGCGCGGCATCCTCTGGAAGCGCTCCATCGAGGACACGGTGGCTGCCATCCGCGCCGAGGGCATCCCGTGCGAGGCGGCCTCTGGCCCCTCGCTCCACCTCGACGAGGCGGTGCGCGCTGCGTTGCCGGACGACCCGCGCCTCGGCGACGATGTGTTCCCGGTGGCCAGCCGGCTGCCCGGTGAACTCATCACCATTCCGCTGCACTCGGAACTGACGTCGAAGGACATGGACCAGGTGGCAGCCGCGCTGCGCAAGGTCGAAGCGAGGAGCATATGAGCGAGCCGGAGCCCGCGCTGGTCGGTGTCGATTTCACGCAGTCCACGCTGCGGCTCATGCTCGGCTCGCTCGCGGGCGAGGTCCTGTACCGCCAGGAGATCGAACTCCCGCCCCTCCCGGACGAGGAGGCGTGGGCCTGGGAGGTCGGCGGCCGCATCTCCACCGCCTTCGCCGCGGAGGGCAACCGACGCTGGGCGCTCGGCATCGGTGTCGCCTGCCCCGGCGTCGTAGACCCCGCTTCGGGCATCCTCGTGGAGAGCATGGCCGATCCGGCATGGGACGGCCTGCACGTAGTGGACGCGGTGCGCCGCCACATCGATGCCCCCGTGGTCGCGATCAGCCGCACGGTGGCCGCCCTCCGAGGCGAGGCTGCCAGTGGGGCGGCGGCGAACACGTTCGACGCCCTCTACGTCTCGCTCGTCGACGGGCCCTCGGCGGCCATGATGAGCAACGCGCGCATCGTCGCCGGCGCGCACAGCCGCGCGGGCGCGCTCCCCGCCTTCCCCGAACTCGTCGAGGGCGCCCGGCTGTCCGGGGAGGACCTGGAGCAGGCGGCGGCGCTCCTCGCGGACGTCTCGGCGCTCCTCGATCCGGAGGTGGTGATCATCCACGGCCCGGCGGAGCACACCGAGCCGCTGATGCCCGTGCTGCAGCGCGTGCTGGACGAGGTGGCGCCCGGCGCGACCGTCACGCCACCCGCCCTCGGCGACTACGCTGCCCTCCTGGGCGCGTTCCAGGCCGCCTCCACCGTGGCATACGAGGGAGAACGAGACGATGACCAGTCCTGAGGGACGCCGCGACCGCGCCCAGCCCGTCCGCCTAGAACTGAGGCGGCCGGACGCCGGCACGCTCCTGGGCGCCCTCGCGTGGGTGCTGGGCGCGCTCCAGATCATGCGCGACCGCGGCCACATCGAGGGCGACGACGAGCCCAACGAGTTCGACGAGGTCTACAACCGCCTCGCCCCCCGCATCGAGCGCCTCGTGGAGCAGGTCGGCAAGGCCCGGGAGTCCACCATGACCCGCCCGGAGTTCGAGGAAGGCGTGGAGCAGGCCTACACGGAAGTCCGCGAAGCCTTCGAGTCCTGGATCCGCCTCACCGCCATCGACACCCTCGGCGCCGCGCTGGCCGCCAACCTGGACCAGGACGACGAGGACGACCCGGAAGCCGGCGCCACCGGGGAGTAGGCAGTCCGCTCAGGCCGGGGACGCGACCGTCCCGAAGGCCCCGTTCCCGTTCATCCTGAGCCTGTCGAAGGACGTCCCGAAGGGGCGCGGGAACCCTGCCGACCCTCAGTACCCCCGGTACTTCGAGGCGAGCGGGAGGCGCCGGTCGCGGCCGAACGCGCGGGGCGTGATCTTCACGCCGGGCGGCGACTGGCGGCGCTTGTACTCGTTGCGGTTGATCATGTCGATGATGCGGCGCACCAGGTCCTCGTCGTACCCGCGGGCGACGATGGCCTCCACCGACAGGTCCTCCTCCACGTACGCCGTGACGATGGGGTCGAGGACGTCGTACGGAGGCAGGGAGTCGGTGTCCAGCTGATCCGGGCGCAACTCGGCGCTCGGGGGCTTCTCGATGGAGTTGCGGGGGATCACCCCGTCGCCGGGGCCGAGGGTGTTGCGGTAGCGGGAGAGTTCCCAGACCAGCGTCTTCGGTACGTCCTTGATGACCGCGTAGCCGCCGACCATGTCGCCGTAGAGCGTGGCGTAGCCGCAGGCGTACTCCGACTTGTTGCCGGTGGTCAGCACCATGGAGCGTGGCTTGTGATTGGACAGCGCCATCACCAGCATGCCGCGGGCGCGCGACTGCACGTTCTCGCCGGCCACGCCCGCATCCTCGCTGCCCAACTGCCGTTCGAGGATGCGCAGCGCCGCGGCGTGCATGTCCTCGATGGGTAGCGACACCATCTCGATCCCCAGCCGCTCCGCCAGGTCCATCGCGTCCGCGATCGACCCTTCCGAGGAGTATCGCGAGGGCATCGACACGCCGGTCACGTGCTCCGGGCCGAGGGCGTCCACAGCCACGGCGGCGACGAAGGCGGAGTCGATTCCGCCGGAGAGGGCGATGAAGACGTGCTCGAAGCCGGTCTTGCGCACGTAGTCGCCGGTGCCCAGTACCAGCGCGTCGTACACGTCCGCGAGGTCCGAGCGCGGCTCGAGCGTCCGAGGTGGGAGCGGGTCGCGGTCCTGGCGGCTCGGGTTCGGTGGGGTCACCTCGATGCGGCGGGCGGTCACGGAGGAGCGTTCGCGCATCTGGCGGAGGCGGTTGTCGTGCAGTTGGAGGCGCACCACCTCCTCCACTATGACATCGAAGACCACCAGGTCCTCGCGCATCGATTCGCCTCGCGCGACCACCTCGCCGCGCGCGTCGAGCACCACCGAGTTGCCGTCGAAGACGAGTTCGTCCTGCCCGCCCACCTGGTTCACGTAGGCAATGGCCACAGTGTTGTCGGACGCCCGCGTGGCGATCATCCGCTCTCGGAAGCGCGTCTTGCCGGCGTGGAACGGCGAGGCGTTGATGTTCACCACCACCTCGGCGCCGGCGACGGCCGCATCCTGCACGGGGCGCGGGTACCACGCGTCCTCGCAGATGGTGATGCCCACCTCCACGCCGCCGATGCGGCAGACCAG
>CAYTRA010000262.1:0-4112 GCA_964439675.1 uncultured Dehalococcoidaceae bacterium | reverse complement strand
TGGAGGGCTTCATCCCCGTACTGGACTGCACCGTGGTGGAGCGCCTGAACGCGGCCGGCGCGGTGACGGTGGGCAAGACAAACCTGGATGAGTTCGCCATGGGCTCATCCACGGAGCACTCCGCCTTCGGTCCCACCCGAAACCCGTGGGGCAAGGACGGCCTGGACCGCGTGCCCGGCGGCTCCTCCGGCGGCTCCGCCGCCACCGTGGCCGCGCGAGGCGTCCCGCTCTCCCTGGGCACCGACACCGGCGGCTCGATCCGCCAGCCGGCGGCACTCTGCGGGGTGCTGGGCATGAAGCCGACCTACGGTCGCGTCTCGCGCTTCGGCGTGGTCGCGTTCGCCTCCTCGCTGGAGCAGGTGGGGCCGTTTGGCCGTGACGCACAAGACGTGGCGGACCTGCTGCAGGCCATCGCGGGCGAGGACCCGATGGACTCGACCACGGCGCCCGTGCCCGTGCCTGACTTCCAGGAGCACTTCTCGCGAGGGCTGGACGGCCTGCGCATCGGCGTGCCCTCGGAGTTCTTCGGCGAGGGCCTGGATGACGCTGTCCGCGAGCCCGTGGAGGCGGCCATCGACGCCATGGAGGCGCAGGGCGCGACCATCGTGCGCGACATCGCGCTGCCCTCGGCGCGGGCGGCGCTGCCCGTGTACTACATCATCGCCCCGTCGGAGGCCTCCGCGAACCTGGCGAGGTATGACGGCGTGAAGTACGGCTTCTCCGTGACGGATGGCCGTAGCGCCGAGGACGAGATGGCCCAGACGCGCGGCCAGGGCTTCGGCCCAGAGGTGAAGCGTCGCATCATGCTCGGCACGTACGCCCTCTCCGCCGGCTACTACGACGCCTACTACTTAAAGGCGCAGAAGGTGCGCACGCTGATCCGCCGCGAATTCGAGGCGGCCCTCGAACAGTGCGATGTCATCCTGTCGCCCACCAGCCCGAACACGGCGTTCCGCCTCAACGAGAAGCTGGACGACCCGTACGCGATGTACCTGAACGACCTCTACACCATCCCCGTGAACATTGCGGGGAATCCGGGGATCAGCATCCCCTGCGGCTTCGCGGACGGCCTGCCGGTGGGCCTCCAGTTGGTCGGGCGACCGTTCGAGGAGTCGACGCTCCTCGGCGTCGCGCACGCGTACGAGGGCATCACGGACTGGCATCGCCAGGCGCCGCCCCCGGTGGCGTAGCCCCACGCCGCTAGCCGCGTGTCTGCTACGCTCCCGCGACGATGACGAACGACCCCTCGCGCGACACCCCTAACGGCTCCAGTCGCTTCGGGCTGCCTCGAAGTGGGGGCGGTGACGGCGCGGGCGGGGGCGCGCAGCCGCCCTTCGGTGGCGACCCCTTCGAACGCCCCGGCGACGAGCCGGAGGAGATCACCCTCTCCATCAAGGGCGTCCGTGGCACCGAGAGCGACGAGCCCGGCTGGATCCGCGTCGAACTGGACACCACCCGCGGCATGATCGACCTCCTCATGGCCGCGAAGGAGGGGAGCACCGGTGTCGCCGTGTTCCTCTCCGGCGCCGGCGGCGGCGACCGAGGGCCCGCGAACGACCTGTTCGTGCGCCTGGGCGAGGACCTGGTGGAGCAGGGCTACTCCGCCGTCCGTGTCCGCTACCGGGAGGCCGGGGAGTTCGAGGAGTGCGTGGCGGACGCGATGGCCGCGTGCTCCTTCCTGAAGGCCGTCGGCGCGGAGCGGGTGGTGCTGGTGGGGCACTCGTTCGGCGGGGCTGTGGCCGTGAAGGCGGGCGAACTGTCCGACCTGACGAAGGCCGTCTGCTCCATGTCCACGCAGCGCTACGGCACCTTCGAGGTCGAAGACCTCGGGAAGCCGCTCCTGCTCATCCACGGCTCGCGGGACGAGGTGCTGGACCAGGCCGCCTCCCGGGACGTCTACGAGCGCGCTCGAGACCCCAAGCGGCTCGTCATCCTCGAGGGCTCCGGCCACGGACTGCTCGAGCATCAGGACGAAGTCTTTGACCTGGTGAACGCCTTCGTCGGCGAACACGCGGCCGCCGACGGGGCCTAGCGCTCCTATCGAGGTCGCACCTCGGCCTCCAGGGCCAGGCGGATCGGGCGCACCTGCTTCACGCTGATCACCATGGCCTGGGCGATCTCCTCGTCCGAGAAGCCGTCCAGCACCAATTCACGCACCCGGTGTTCCTGTTCAAACGTCAGCACTACCCGCCCGCCGCTCCAGATCGTCTCGTTCCGCCTCGAGCTGTGGTCTGCCCGACAACGTCGGAACCCCGCCCACCGGCGGGGTTCCGTTCGTCCTCGAAGGGTGTCCCCGCCGCTAGGACTCTAGCAACTGCCGCAGGACGTACTGCAGGATGCCGCCGTGGCGGTAGTACTCGACCTCCACGGGCGTATCGATGCGCGAGCGCACCTGGAACTCCCGCTCCGAGCCATCGTCCGCCAGGACGCGCACCGTGAGCACCTGCCGGGGCGTGACCCCCTGCGCGATGCCGACAATGTCGTAGCGCTCGTGACCGGTGAGGCCCAGCGAGGCGTGTGACTCGCCCGACATGAACTCCAGCGGCAGGATGCCCATGCCCACCAGGTTGCTGCGGTGGATGCGCTCGAACGACTGCGCGATCACCGCCCTCACGCCCTGCAGGTTCGGTCCCTTGGCCGCCCAGTCGCGAGACGAACCGGAGCCATACTCGCGGCCGGCCAGGATCACCAGCGGGACGCCCTCGCGCTGGTACTGCTCGGCGGCGTCCCAGATCGACATCTCCTCGCCGTCCGGCAGGTGCCGGGTGTAGCCGCCGTCGCGTTCGACCAGGGCATTCTTCAGCCGCACGTTGGCGAACGTGCCGCGCATCATCACCTCGTGGTTGCCGCGGCGGGAGCCGTAGGAGTTGAAGTCCTCCGGGATCACCTCGTGCTCGGTCAGGTACGCCGCAGCCGGCGAGGTCCGCGCGATGGCGCCCGCGGGCGAGATGTGGTCCGTGGTCACGGAGTCGCCGAGCACGGCCAGCACCCGCGCGTCCGAGATGTCGCCGACGGCTTCGGGCTGCCTCGGCAGGTTGTCGAAGAACGGGGGCCGTCGGACGTAGGTCGACTGCGGGGCCCACTGGAAGCGGTCGCCGGTGGGGGCCGGCAGGGCCTGCCAGCGCTCGTCGCCCTTGAAGACATCCGCGTACTGCGTCTGGAACATCTCCTGGCGCACGGAGTTCTGGATGACGTCCGCGATCTCCTGCTGGCTGGGCCAGATGTCGCGCAGGTAGACCGGCCCGTCCGAGCCCTCGCCGATCGGCTCGGCGTAGAGGTCGATGTCCGTGCTGCCCGCCAGCGCGTACGCCACCACGAGCGGCGGCGAGGCGAGGTAGTTGGAACGCACCTTGTTGTGCACACGCGCCTCGAAGTTGCGGTTGCCGGAGAGCACGGCCGCCACGGCTAGGTTGCCCTGGTCAATCGCGGCGTCCACGGGCTCCGGCAGGGGGCCGGAGTTGCCGATGCACGTGGTGCAGCCGTACCCCACGAGTTCGAAGCCGAGTTCGTCCAGGTACTGGTCCAGTTTGGCGTGGGCCAGGTAGTCCGTGACCACCTTGGAGCCGGGGGCCAGACTGGTCTTCACCCACGGCTTGGTCGTCAGCCCCTTCTCCACCGCCTTCTTCGCCAGCAGGCCGGCGCCCACCATCACCTCGGGGTTGGAGGTGTTGGTGCAGGAGGTGATGGCCGCGATGACCACCGAGCCGTTCTCCACGGCGTACGTGGAGCCGTCGTCATGCACCTCGATGGGCTCGGGGGCAGCGCCCTGCTCCACCCAGTTCGCGATCTCCTGCTTCGCCGCCGCCTTCGCCGCCGAGAGCGCGATGCGGTCCTGAGGGCGTTTCGGCCCGGCGATGCTCGGCTCCACGGTCGCGAGGTCGAGTTCGACGACCTCCGAGTACGTCGGGTCGGGCGTCTCGTCCGTGCGGAAGAGGCCCTGCGCCTTGCAGTACGCCTCCGTGCGGGCGATGACCTCCGCCGGGCGGCTGGTGAAGCGCATGTAGTTCAGCGTTTCGTCGTCCACGGGGAAGAAGCCCACTGTGGCGCCGTACTCCGGGCACATGTTGGCGATGGTGGCGCGGGCCGCCAGCGGCAGGTTGCTCAGGCCGCTG
>CAYTRA010000261.1:0-4112 GCA_964439675.1 uncultured Dehalococcoidaceae bacterium | reverse complement strand
AGATCGGGCACCTGCTCGGCGGCGCGGGCGGCGTGGAGTCCGTGGCCGTGGTGCAGTCGCTTCGCACCGGCGTGGTCACCCCCACCCTCAACGTGGACAACCCGGATGAAGGCTGCGACCTGGACTACGTCCCCCACGAGGCGCGCCAGGCCAACCCGCGCGTGATCCTCAAGAACTCGTTTGGCTTCGGCGGTCAGAACGCCGTGCTCGTCCTCAAGCGCTTCGAGGGCTAGCGCTCGGCCCGTCCGCCCTTCGAGAGGCTCAGGGCGAACTGGTGTGGACTTCCGCCCGCCGGTTCAACCCAGGTTCCGGTCTCCAACGCTTCCGGCCCCCTCTCAATCAGGGGGGGCTGGGGCGAGGGGGTCTCGGAATGCCAAAACCCCGCTCGCCCACGGACGTGCTCCGTCTGAGCTCCGGTGCCCCGCCTGAGGGCTACTGACCGGCACGCTCCTCCGCGTAGGCGGCCATCCGCGACAGCGTCTGCTGGGCGCCCTCGACGGCGCCGACCTCCCGCGCGAGGCGGTCCCGCTGCTCCTTCGTCGGGAAGATGGTGCGGAGGGTGACCTCGGTTGTGCCGTCCTCCCGCTCCTGCAGGGTGATCGAGCCCTCGAACATCTCCGTGTCGTCCGGGGAGGAGCCGTGGAGGTACTCGATGCGCTCGGGCGGGACGATCACCTGGTATCCGATCCAGTTGTCGTAGTCCGTCCCGTCCGGGCCGTGCATGACGTAGGACCATGAGCCGCCCTCGCGGAAGTCGAGGGAGTGCGTCTCGTTCCGGAAGCCGTCCGGGCCCCACCACTGGTCCAGGTGGCGGGCTTCGGTGAGCACCTCGAACACGAGCGCACGGGGTGCTCGGACGGTGCGGGAGACCACGATCTCGCGGTCGGTTGTTGCTGCGGTCATGTTCGTACCTTTCGAGGCCTGCGCGATGCCGGCCTGTCGCTTCCCGGTCGCGGCTACTGCTGCTGGGCCTGCAGGAACTCGTCGAGGCGGTCCAGGGTCTCGCGGGTGCCCTCCTCGACGCCCATCTCCACGACCTTGTCCAGGTCCGCGGAAGACTTGTAGGCGACGCGGGAGCGGACCACGGTCTGCGTGCCGTCCTGCTCGAAGTCCATGGTCATTTCGCTCTCGGGCGGGATCATGCTGCCCTGCTCATCCGAGAACGCGTCCGTGTAGGCGAGGCGTTCCGGCGCGACCACCTCGCGGTAGATCGCGCGGCCCCAGGCGTCGCCCCACTCCTTGGAGCGCATGCAGTAGTGCCACACGCCGCCGGGGCGGACGTCCATCTCCTTGATCTCGGTCTGGAACGTGCGTGGCCCCCACCACTGCGCGAGCATCTCCGGCTCCGTGTACGCCCGCCAGACGAGTTCGCGGGGAGCCTGGAACGCGCGCTCCATGGTCATCTCGGTGTCGCTGACGCGCTCAAACTTCATCGTTGCTGCCATTGGTTCGGTCCCTTCGTGGGGTTGTCTGCTGGAGGTGGCGGAGGTACTCCGCCAGGCGGTCCATGCGCTGCTCCCACTCCCGTCGGAGCAACGCCTGCCATGCTGCGTTCACGGTCGTTGCCGGTAGGCCTCCCCGGTTAGCGAAGGGTGGCGAGCAGGTCTTCCAGCCGGTCGTAGGACAGCGCCGCGCCCTCTTCCATGCCGGTCTCCACGACCATGTCCCGCACCTCTCGCGAGGTGTACTCGGACACGGCCGTCAGCACCGTCTTGCCGTCGCGTTCCTCCAGGGTGGACGTGACCAGGGAGGGCGCGTCCGGGAACGGCGCGAAGATCTCAGTGTTGACCAGGCGCTCGGCGGGCTCGATCTCGCGGTACTCGCCGTAGAACTCCACCTCCGTGCCGTCCTCCTCGCGGACGGCGTAGCGCCACGCGCCGCCGACGCGAAGGTCGATCTCGCAGGTCAGCCACTCCGCGGAGGGGAACCCCCACCAGCGGCGGACGTGCTCCGGCTTCGTCAGCACCTCAAACACCAGGCGCGCCGGCGCCCTGGAATTCGCGAGTCATCTGGATGGTGGTGTCGGTGGGGAGGGTCACCTCGAGGGTGCCGGCCCGCTGCGGGGAGGTCATTCCTGGACTCCTTCGTCCTGTCGATCGGTCTGTTCGTCCTGCTGCAACTCGTTCAGGTAGTCCTCCAACCGGTCGAAGCGCTCCTCCCACAGCCGGCGGTACTGCTCCACCCAGTCGGAGGCTTCCCGCAGCGGCTCCGGCCGCAGGCGGCACGGGCGCCACTGGGCGTGCCGGCCGCGCTGCACCAGCCCGGCGCGCTCCAGCACCTTCAGGTGCTTGGACACGGCCGGGAGGCTCATGGCGAACGGCTCCGCCAGTTCCGTCACGGACACCTCGCCGTCCGCGAGCCGCGCGAGGATGGCGCGACGCGTGGGGTCGGCAAGGGCCTGGAACGTGGCGCTCAGGCGGTCCTCGTCCGGGGCTTCGGGTCGGGGCAGGGTGGCTGTGGTCACTGCGCTTAACCAATCGGCTAACTAACTGAATGGTTAAATACAGGAAGCCGAGGCCGCTCGTCAACCCTTTCCCGCCCGGATCGGGCGGAATCGTCAGAATTCGGGAGCGCCGACAGCGCCTAAGGAACCCGCCGGTACACTCGATCTCTCGTGAAGTACCACCTCGTCACCCTCGGCTGCGCCAAGAACACCGTCGACTCCATGCGCCTGGAAGCGGCGCTCAGGGGAGGCCGGCACACGGCCGTCACCGAGCCAGACGAGGCCGACCTGCTGCTGGTCAACACCTGCGGCTTCATCGACGCGGCCAAGGACGAGTCAATCGAGGTCGTCCGAGAACTCGATGCCGGCCGGCGCGAGGGCCAGCAACTCTACGTGGTGGGCTGTCTCACCCAGATCGCGGCGGACAGCGTCCTCCAGGCGGTGCCCGGGGTGGACGCCACCTTCGGCGCGGAGCAGTGGGACGCCATCGCCGCGTCGGTCGGGGCGGCCTCGGCCACGTTCGACATCCCGGACGGCGGGTTGCCGCTGCTGGGCCAGCCGAGCGCCTACCTGAAGATCTCGGATGGCTGTGACCGGCCGTGCACGTTCTGCATCATCCCCACCATCAAGGGCCGGATGCACTCCGGCCCGGCGCGGCAACTGATCGCCGAGGCGCGCATGTACGCCGCCGCCGGCGCCCGCGAACTGGTGCTCGTCGCCCAGGACTCCACCGCCTACGGGGAGGACGAGGGTGACCGCGACGGCCTCGCCACGCTGCTCGAGCAACTGTCGGAGGCCGTCCCGCAGGTTCCTTGGATCCGCCTGATGTACGCCTACCCCGGCCGCGTCACGCCTCGACTGGCGGAGGCCATGGCCGGGCTGCCGAACGTGGTGCCGTACCTGGACATGCCGCTGCAGCACGGGAGCGACCCGATGCTCCGCCGCATGAAGCGCCCCACCCTGGCCAAGTCCCGCCAGAGCATCGAGGCCATCCGGCGCGCGATCCCGGACGTCGTCCTGCGCTCCACGTTCATCGTGGGCTTCCCCGGCGAGACCGACGAGGAGTTTCAAGACCTACTCGACTTCGTCGAGGAGTACGAGATCGACCACGTCGGCGCGTTCACGTACTCGCCGCAACCGGGCACGCCCGCGGAGCAGATGCCGGACCAGGTGCCGGAGGACGTGAAGGAAGCGCGCTACGGCGAACTGATGGAACTGGCGCAGGCCATCTCGCACGCCTCGAACCGGGCGATGGTCGGCCGGGAGGTCGACATCCTGGTGGAGTCTCGGGAGCCGACCACCTCGGCGAGCGGGGAGCCCGTGGTAGTCGGGCGCACGTTCCGGGACGCGCCGGAGGTGGACGGCCTGGCGTTCCTGAAGGGGACGTACGAGATGGGCCAGATGGTCCGCGCACGCGTGGACGGCGCCCTGCCGTACGACCTCCTCTGCTCGCCCGTCGAGCAGCCCGCCCCGGCCTCCACCAGCGCTTGAGTCCGAGGGGCCCTCAGAGACACCAGCGAGGCACGAGCTACCGGGTTCACTTCCGTGATATCTCGCATCGGCGAGATCGGGCGAGATCGCGCGAGCATGCGTGCGAACGAGGGGCCCTCCCGTGGCGACGACGTTCATAATTAACGTGAATTTTACGTGATTGTGCCCACTTTCACTT
>CAYTRA010000260.1:0-4113 GCA_964439675.1 uncultured Dehalococcoidaceae bacterium | reverse complement strand
CCACGGCGTGGCACGGGCGCACGCCACGCTCGCGCATCCTGGACGTGTAGCAGCGTCGACGCGTCACGAGCCCTCGACGGCGCGGGCGCGCGGAACGCTAGGGGTAGAGCGGGCCGCGCTCCAGGCCGGCGGTCGCGGGCAGGCCGAACATGAGGTTCAGGTTCTGCATCGCCGAGCCGCTCTGGCCCTTCATGAGGTTGTCGATGGACGACATCACCACCACGCGCCGCCCACCCTCCGCGACGAACACCGACAGGTCGATGTAGTTCGACCCCAGAGGGCCCTTCAGCGTGGGCGGCGAATCCAGGACGCGCACGAAGGGCTGGCCGGCATAGAACTCGCGGAAGCGCTCCAGCAGGCCCTCGCGGGTCACGGTCTTCGTGGCCATGAGGTGCATGGTGTTCAGGATGCCGCGCGTGGTCCCCAGCAAGTGCGGGATGAAGTCCACCGTGGCGCCCGAGGCGTGCCCGAGGCGGCCGAGTGTCATCTCAGCCTCCACCACGTGCTGGTGGTTCAGGACGCGGTACGGCACCACGTTGTCGTTCAGGTGCGAGAAGTGCTGCAAGGGCGCGGGCTTCTTGCCTGCCCCGCTGGACCCGGTGAGGCCGTCCACCTGCACGGTGCCCGCCTCCACGAGGCCGTCCGCGTACAGCGGCGCGAGGCCCAGGATGATGCCGATCGCGAAGCACCCGGGGTTCCCCACCATCGAGGCGTCCGCGACGGCCTCGCCGTTGAGTTCGGAGACGCCGTAGGCGTTCTGGCCCAGGAGGCCGGCCGCCGCGTGCGTCGTGTCGCTGATCGAGGGGTGCCGCTCGGCGTAGCGCGCGTAGTCCTGCGTGCTGGTGAAGCGGAAGTCACCGGAGTAGTCGATGAAGCGGACGCCGCGCGCATGCAGGTCGTTCGCGTACTGCTGGGAGACGCGGTCGGGCGTGGCGAAGATGACGACGTCGCAGTCCTCGCCCACGGCCACCGAGTCCGGGCCCTGCACCGGCAGGTCGCAACGGCCGGCCAGGTGCGGGTACACCTCGTCGATGCGCTTGCCCGCGTCGTCGCGGGCAATGAGGGCGGACGCCTCGAAGTGGGGGTGCTGGAGCAGCAGTTCCAGGATGCCGAGTCCGCCGTAGCCGGTGGCGCCGACGAGCTGGGCGCGGATGGGAGCCATGCGGGAACCTCCGTGCGCGCGTTCGAACCGCCAGTGTAGAGAGGGCGCCGGACTCGGGCGAGACGGCTCACTCCCGGCCCGATAGCCTCCGTCCATGAGCAACCATGGCTGGCGCGCCTACCTCGGACTGTCGGACGACGACCTGCTCGCGCAGTGCGAAGTGGACCGCTTCCGCGCGAGCGGCCCCGGCGGCCAGAAGCGCAACAAGACGGACTCCGCCGTCCGCCTCCGCCACCGCCCCACCGCCATCGAAGCGGTCGCCGTCGAGTCTCGCTCCCAGCACGAGAACCGCGCCCGCGCGCTCCGCCGCCTCCGCGTCGCGATTGCCCTCGGCGTGCGCGAGCCCGCCACCGTCGAGGGCTACGAGGCGTCGAGCACGTTCGCGGGGCGGCTGCGCGGGGGCCGGGTGGAGGTGAACCCTCGCAACCCCGTGTACCCCGCCGTGGTGGCGGAGGCGTTCGACGTGCTGGAGGCCGCCGGCTGGCGCATGTCGGAGGCCGCGCCGGCCCTCGGTCTCACGACTGCCGCGCTCGGCCGGTTCCTGGAGGCCGACCCGGTGATCTTCCGTGCGGCGAACGAGCGCCGGCTCGCGCTCAGCCTCGGGCCGCTGCGTCCCGCGCGGTCCTGATCAACCCTTACGCTCACGTGAGGAAGGGCGTATAACGCCCCTCATCGAGGTGCTCGCCGTCCGGGGGGACGGCTCGCGAGCCCTCGGCGGCTTGGTGGGGGGATCCGATGGCCGTCACCTCTGAGCGTCCGGACCAGGCGGAGCAAACGGAACGCCCGGCGCCGCCCGCGGCCCGGCCACCGTGGCCGGGCTTCTACTACGGGTACTGGATCCTGGGCGGGGCGTTCGTCTCCCAACTGATCACCATCGGCATGATGACCTCCGTGGTCGGGCCGTTCGTGAACCCGATGACGGACTCGCTGGGGTGGAGCACCTCCGAGTTCTTCGCCGCCACCACGGTCAGCCGCTTCGTCATGTCCGGCATCGGCTTCTTCATCGGCGCCTCGGTGGACCGGCACGGCGGGCGGCGCTTCATGTTCGCGGGCGCGGGTGCGCTCGGTGCGGCGCTCTTCCTTGCGGGATCGGTCACGGAGCTCTGGCAGTGGCTGCTCCTCCGAGGCGTGATGTTCACGCTGGGCGCGGCGCTGGTGGGGAACCTGGTGGTGAACGTCACCATGTCTAAGTGGTGGGTCACCCGCCGGGGCCGGATGATCGGGTTCTCCTCGATGGGCGTTTCGCTCGCGGGGATGATGTTCCCCGGCGTGGCCACGATCCTCATCGAGCAGTTCGGCTGGCAGGATGCGTGGCGCGTGCTGGCGCTGATCGCCGTGGTGGCCATCCTCCCCACGGCGGCGATCATGCGGCGCCAGCCGGAGGACTACGGCTGGTACCCGGACGGACTGGACGAGGAGCAGGTGCGGGCGGGCGGCGGCGCGGCGGCCCAGGCGGACTACGACAACTCCTTCACGCGCCGGGAGGCGCTCCACACGAAGGCGCTCTACCTGATCGTGCTGGCGTTCGGCCTCGGCGGGGTGGGCATCCAGGTGATGCTGGTGCAGTCGATCCCGTTCCTGGAGGACAACGACTTCAGTTCGGGCTTCGCGGCGGCCATGGCGACGGCGATGTCGTTCCCGGCGCTGATCTCCAAGCCCTTCTGGGGCTGGACCACCGACCACATGGAGCCGAAGACCGCCGCCGCCATCGGCTTCGCGCAGGCGGGCGTGGCGATGATGATCATCGTCTTCGCGGCAAACGCGGACCTCGTGCCGCTGCTGGTGCTGGGGTACGTATTGATGGGCTGG
This sequence comes from uncultured Dehalococcoidaceae bacterium, assembly GCA_964439675.1. Classification (GTDB taxonomy): domain Bacteria; phylum Chloroflexota; class Dehalococcoidia; order UBA2979; family UBA2979; genus W-Chloroflexi-9. The sequence goes on along the minus strand of CAYTRA010000260.1, from coordinate 1,142 downwards.
GGCTTCGGCGGGCAGATCCCGCTGCAGGAGACCATCTGGGGCTCCTACTTCGGCCGCCGGTACCTGGGCTCCGTCCGCAGCGTGGCGATGCCCATCTCGCTGGTCATCGGCGCCAGTTCACCCCTGATCGTTGCCACCTATCGAGACATGGTCGGTGACTACAACGGGGTGTTCGTCGGCGTCGCGGTGTGCTGGGTGCTCGCGGCCCTCGTCGTGATGCTCGTCCGGAAGCCGCAGCGCCCCCAGCGCCCGCCGACGCCGGAGCCCGCGCAGCCTGCTGCGCCCCTCACCTCTCCCGCCGGCTGAGGCCGCCCGCTGCGTCGAGGCGTCACGACCTCGATCTCACGCTCTGCGGATCGTGGCCGTCAGGCCGTGGCCCTCCAGGCGATCGCGGTACAACTCGGCGCGTTCGAGCGGGCACGTGATGACGTCCGCCTGCCCGTGATTGTGCGCCGCCAGCATCACCTCCACCGCGCGCTCCACGTCCAGTTCCGGCACGGAGACGAGCAGCGCGTACACCACGAGGTCCATGCTGTTGTGGTCGTCGTTGTGGAGCACCACGACGTACGGAGGCAGCGTCTCGGAGAGCGAGCGCGTCTGGCCCTCGCGCGTGGGGGCCTCGGTAGTGTGCTGCGGGGCCGCGAAGCGAGTGCGAGTCACCCGTCGAGGCTAGCCGAGTTTGCCGTGATCCCACGAGCGGATGCGCTCCGGGTGGATGCGCACGGTCACGCGCTTGTACGCGACCGGCGGCAGGTCCGCCTCCGGGATCGGGCTCGACGGCGCGGGAGGCCTCGGGCGGTCGTTGTACTTCGCGCCCACGAGGGCCAGCGCGCGAGCGGTTACCTGCGGGTCGCGGACCACCTCGGCCCGGGCGTCCATGGAAACGCCACGCAGTTCGTTGTACGCCTCGCCCGCTTCGAGGAGCACCGTGACACGGGGGTCGCGCTCCAGGTTCACCACCTTCTGAGAGGTGCCGTACGTGGTGAAGACGATCACGCCCTCGTCATCCACCTCGAACCACATGGGTACTAAGTGAGGGCGGCCGTCAGCGTTGATGCTCGCGACCTGCAGGATGCGCGCCTGCGCGATCAGTTCGCGCTGTTCGTCCTCGGTCAGTTCGATGGCAGCACGACGGTTCGGCA
>CAYTRA010000259.1:0-4113 GCA_964439675.1 uncultured Dehalococcoidaceae bacterium | reverse complement strand
CGTTGTCGGCCGGCCTACCCCACGGGCGCCATCACCGAGCGGGCGCCCAGGCCGGCCTGCATGTCGTCGAACGCCTCGTTGATCTCGTTCATGGGGCGCTTCCTGGAGACCAGGTCGTCCAGGTTCAGGCGGCCTTCCATGTACAGGTCCACGTAGGCCGGCAGGTCGTACTGCAACTTCGCGGACCCGAAGAACGACCCCACGAGACGCTTCTCACCGAGGAACGCGATACCCGGCACCGTCACCTCCTGGCCGACGACGCCCACCACCACGGCGGTGCCGCCTCGACGGACCATGGCGAAAGCCTGCTCCACGGTCCTGCCAAGGCCGATCGCCTCGAAGGCGTAGTCCAGGCGGTTGTTCGTCAGTTCCTGCACCCGCGCCACCGGATCCACCTCCGAGGCGTTCACGAAGTCCGTCATCCCGAACTTCGCCCCCAGGTCCGCCTTCGAGGCCACGGTGTCCACGCCGATGATGCGCCGGGCGCCGGCCAGCCGCGCCCCCTGCACCACGTTCAACCCCACCCCGCCGAGGCCGATGACCGCCACGTCCGAGCCGGGCTCCACCTTCGCCGTGCGCGTGGCGGCGCCCACGCCAGTGGTGACCCCGCACCCCACGAGGCAGATGCGGTCCAGCGGCGCGTCCTTGCGCACCTTCACCACCCCGCGCTCCGGCATGACCGTGTACTGCGAGTACCCGGCCACGCCGATGCCCTGCTGGATCGGCTGGCCCTCGGCGTCCCGCAGGCGCGGATTGGAGCCGGTGGCGGCGCGCTCCGGGTAGTCCGGCCGCTCGCACAGTTGAGGCTCACCGCGCACGCAGAAGTAGCAGATGCCGCAGTTCGGCCGGAACGCACACACCACGTGGTCGCCCTCGGCGACGCTGGTGACGCCAGGGCCCACCGCCTCCACGATGCCGCCCACCTCGTGGCCGAGGATGACGGGCACCGGGAGCGGGCCGGCCTTGGCGCGGTTGATGGTGTGGTAGTCGGAGTGACAGACGCCGCAGGCCACCACGCGCACCAGCACCTCGCCGGCCTCGGGGCCGCTGAGGCTCACCTCTTCCATCGCGATCGGGTCCGGACCGCGGAGGACCGCGGACTTCATTGTGGGCATCGGTGTACCTCCTGGCGCTGGTCGGCGGTTGGCTCGCGGATTGCATATGAACACGTTCGAGATGTCAACGTGAGCGGGCGCTCCCCACCGCCGCCCGGCGGTTCGGCCCACGCCGAAGGCACGGGGTACGCTGGAAGTGGAGGTGCGAACACGACATGTCATCCATCTCTGCCCCGTCCGTCCCCGGCCATGACCGTGGCGCCATCGAGGAGGCGCTGCGGGCGTTTGGCATCGACGAAGCACGCGTGGAGCCGCTCTCCGGTGGCGCGGCGAACGAGCACTGGCGCGTCGAGGCCCCCGACCTTCCGCCGCGCGTCCTGCGTCGCTACCACCCGAGGCAGACCGCGGACTCCGTCGCCTACGAGCACCGGCTGCTGCAGTTCCTCGCGAACCGCGACTGGCCCGTGGCCCCGGCAATCGTCGCGGGTGGCGGCTCGCAACTCGAGACGGATGCCGGCCGTTGGGCGCTCTTCCCCTTCGCGCCGGGCGATCCTCCGAAGGACACGCGTCGGTCGCTGCAGCGGAAGGGTGCGCTGCTGGCGTTGCTCCACGCCGACCTGCGCGACTACCCGGAGACCGAACAGCGGCCCGGCTTTGGCCGCATCACGGACCTGGACACGCCCCTGCGCCTGGACGGCTTCGCGGACTTCCATGCCCTCGTCGCCTGGGACGCCCTCCGCAACCCCGAGCGCGCCGAGGCTTTCGAGGTGCTCCGCGAGCGCAACCTGGCGGACGCCCGGTCACGCGGCTACGGCGACCTCCCGGACGATGTCGTCTACTTCGAGTGCCTGGGCAACAACATCCTCTTCGAGGGCGACGACGTCTCCGCGATGCTGGACTTTGACCTGGCGCATCGCGACGCGCGCGTCGCCGACGTGGGCCGCAGCCTCCTGTATGACGGCGGCTTCGATGGCTGGCGGCTGCACTCCTTCGTGGCGGGCTACCAGGCCCACGGCGACCCGCCGCTGACCCGGCAGGAAGTGGACCTGCTACCCACCATGATGCTGGCAGCCGAGATCTGGACCACGGCGATCGCCCTCGCGATCACCGACCGGCACCCCACCGAGTGGATGGAGCAGTCCGTCCACCACGCCCTCACCGTGCGCCTCCCGAAACTCGAGGCGGCGCAGGACGAACTCCGCGAGGTCCTGCGAGGCGCCGCCGGCTACCCCACCGTCTGAGGTGAGTCTCCGCGGCACGCAATCACGGGTGGGTCCCCTCACCGGTTCCGTTCATCCTGAGCCCGTCGAAGGACGCCGCGCAACGCGCGGCGCGGAACCGCGCCGACCAACCGGGCCCGCTCACTCGATCTCCCCCCACAAGGCCTCGAGGTACTCCGTGAGCGTCAGACTGGTGCCGCGCAACCACTCGGCGTGCGTGCGGCCGATGTAGCGCAGGTGCCAGGGCTCGTAGGCGTAGCCCGTGATCGCCTCCGCGCCTTCGGGGTAGGACTCCACGAAGCCGTAGCGCCAGGCGTTGCGCACGAGCCACTTCCCGGCCGGCGTCGCGCCGAGTTCGGGCTCCAGTTCCCACCACAGCGAGGCCATGCTCACGTCCACCACGGTGCCCAGTTGGTGCTCGCTATGGCCGGGGCGGGCGCTCCGACGCGCCGCCTCTTCCTCGCCCAGCAACCCGACCCAGTACTGGTACGTGCTCACCTGCTCCGCGTACGAGCGATACGCCGAGCGCACCCGGAGCACGTACCCCTCCGCCTCCGCCGCCTCGAGGAGGTCGCCCAGCGCCTCAGCGGCCTCCTCCGTGAGCAACACGCCGCTCACCCCGGGCATGACCACGTCCGAGGACAGCGCGACGAGTCCCTCCGGCACATAGTCCGCTTCGAGCGCGTCTTGCTTCGTCACCAGCGTCAGCAGGTGCAGGTCCGGCACGTCCGGCGGCGGCTTCGCGCACTGCACCAGCACCGGCGCCCCGGCATCGAACCGCGCGGGGAACGAGGCGTTCACGAAGTCAGGCGCCCCCGGCACGTACGTCACCAGGCGGCCATCCTCCGTCACCGCGAGCAGCGTGGTCTCGCAGCCGGCGCGCCCCGCCTCGCGGAGGAACGCCTCCACGCTCAGTTCCTGCACCGCGGCCAAGAGGCCCGTGCCGCCCTCGGTGGGGAGGTCGCCCCGCAGGATCGAGGACGGTGTCTGCGCGGACGCGACGGATGCGGGGAGTAGCGTGAGGACGAGGGCCGCGAGCACGCACGCGACGAGGCGGTGAGCCACTGGTGCTCCTCCGATACGACCCCCGAGCGTCGAGTCTAGACCGCGTCTATGCTGCCGGCTCGTGGTGCCGCCCGGGGAGCAGGTCGCGTATCCCCAGCCGCAGCCAGAACATCGCCGCGATGCCGGTCACCAGGATCCACGCCTGCAGCATCAGGTGCGATCCAATGGCGAAGGCGCCCGCCTCCACGCGGTCCGCCCCCAGCGCGACCAGCGCCTCCGTCACCGCCAGTTCATACGGCCCAACGCTCCACGGCGTCAGCGGCAACGAGACGATGAGGTTCGCCGCGATCATCAGGATCAGCGCCTCGGACACGCCCAGCGTCAGCCCGAACGCCTGCGCCATCAGCCAGTACACCGCGACCTCGATGAGCCATGCGGCCAGGGAGATCGCCACTACGCGGAGCGCCTCGCGGTTCGTCCGCAGCGAGGCCATCCCGTCAATGAACGGCGGGATCAGCGCGGCAATGCGGCTCTCCAGCGCTTCGGGCAGAGGCCGCAGGATCCGGTGCACCCACGGCAAAAGCGACTCTCGCCCCCGCGAGACCGCCAGCATCAGGCCGAACAACACCACCGAGGCGACGCCCACCAGTCCCACCAGTGGCTGCATGACCAGCGGCAGGTCCGCCAGCAACAGCGCCACCACCAGCAGCACCCCGAACGCGAACAGGTCCAGCACGGACTCCACCACGAACACGCTGCTGGCCAGCGTGCTCCGTGGCACACCCCAGCGGTGGTTCGGCACCTCCACCCGCAGGAGGTCCCCCGCCCGCAGC
>CAYTRA010000258.1:0-4122 GCA_964439675.1 uncultured Dehalococcoidaceae bacterium | reverse complement strand
CCCGCAAGGGGGGAGGGGGAAGAAGCGAGAGGCGCTTCTGGCTCGTTGGCGCTGGCGGTGCTGCGCTCGATGGTGCGGGAGGGCTTCTCCGCTTCGCCTTGAGCGCCCCACCCAAGCGTCCCTCAGGGGGACGGTGGGCTCGAACCGCACGGGTCAGACAAGCAGCACGACCGAACCGGGCGGCGACACGGACTCGCGAGGGTGGGCCCGGTACGGTCGAGGCGACGGAGGTGCTGTATGAGCCTGGACAACCTCACCTGCGAGATCTGCGGGATGCGCTACGGGGACGTGGACCTGTACCACCTGCACGTGGAACAGGCGCACCGCGAGGGCCAACGGTTGCGCGAGGATCGCCTTCCGGAGACGGGGGACCCCGACGAGACCGAGAGCCGCCTCGCCTGAGAGGGGCGGCTCCCCTCGTGCGTCTACGGGATGAGGAGCACCCTGCCGAGCGCGCTCCGGCTCTCGATGTAGCGGTGGGCCTCGGCAGCCTCGGCGAGCGGGAAGGTCTTGTCGATGACGACGCGGAGGTCGCCGGCGGCGACGTCCTGGAGCAAGCGGGCGATGTTGTCGTACGCACGCGTGTTGTCGCGTCGGCCCAACTCCGCGCCGAGGTACACGCCGGTGATGGACTGGTTCTTGCCCCCGAGGGCTCCGAGGTCCACCTGGCGTGACTCACGGCCGGCGTTGCCAACCGTGATCGCCCGGCCTCGATACGCGAGCGCGGCGAGGGAGCCCTGGAGCACGGAGCCACCCACCGAGTCGACGGCGAGGTCGCAGCCGCGGCCGTCAGTGATCTTCATCACCTCCTGCACGACGTCGTGCGTGCGGTAGTTGATGCCGTGCGTCAGGCCGAACTCGCGGAGGGCCTCGAGTTTCGTGTCCTGCGAGGCAGTGCCGATGACCGTGGCGCCCGCGCGTGCGGCGAGTTGCACCGCGGCGAGGCCGACGCCGCCGCCGGCTGCCTGGACCAGCACCGTCTCGCCCGGCTGCAGGTGGCCGAACTCGAAGAGGCAGTCGTCCGCGGTGCCGAACGGGATCGGGACGGTCGAGGCTTCCTCGGTGGAGAGTCCGTCCGGGATCACCCACGAGGAGTTGACGGGCACGGAGCGCAATTCGGCGTGCGAGCCGTAGGCGGCGGAGGTGACGACGCGCTGCCCGACCTCGCGACCTGTGACGTGCTCGCCGACCTCGATGATCGTCCCCGCCGACTGGTAGCCCACGACGTGCGGCCGGCCGAACATCGCCCCGCCGGCACGGTTGAGGACGTCACCGCCCTCGATGCTGATGGCCTCTGTGCGGACGAGGATGCCGTTCGGGTGGCAGGCGGGGTCGGGGACGTCCTCGTAGCGCAGGACCTCCGGCCCACCCGTCTCGTAGTAGACCGCTGCCTTCATCCCGAATCCTCCGCATCCGTACTGCTGTGGCGCTCGCCGATCCAACTGTGTGTCGAGGCGAGGCCGCCGGAGGCTACATCAGGCCTCGCTCTGACAGGAACTCCAGGAGCAGCGCGCGGTAGGTGTCCGCAGCCTGGCGGTACACGCCATGGCCGGCGTCCTGCACGATCTCCAGTCGCGAGCCCTCGATCTTGCGGGAGATGATCACGGAGCCGGCGGCGCCGGCGACGGCGTCCTGCCCGCCCCCGACGACGAGCGTCGGCGCCTTGATGCGGTGCAACTCTGGCGTCAGCGGGTGCTCGCGCAGCCCGGCCACGGTGCGGCACTCCGCGACGTACGAGTCGAGGTGCTCCGGCTTCACCTGCGGCGCCTCCGGTGTCGCGGAGACCGTGCGGTGGCCCTCGAAGGCCGGTTGCATCTCGCGGCCGCCGAGGGCCGCCTGGCCCAGGCGGGCGAGTTCGCCGCGCATGTACCAGTTCTCGCTCGCGCGCACGTTGCTCTCGCTGGAGGTGGAGTCCAGCACGAGCGCAGCGACCTTCTCCGGGTGGTCCAGCGCGAACTTGATCGCCGTCACCCCGCCCCACGACACACCGAAGATGACCGCGCGCTCGACCTCAAGGTGGTCGAGCAACCTCGCGAGGTCGCCGGCGTAGAGGTGGAGGGCGTACTTCTCCGCCTGCCCGGAGCGGCCCAGGCCGCGGTTGTCCCAGGAGATGGTGCGGAAGTGCTGTGCGTACCAGTCCATGTCCGTCTCCTCGAACGGCTGGCCGGAGCCGCCGAGGCCGTGACAGAAGACGTAGGTCAGTGGCCCTTCGCCTCGCACCTCGTAGTGGATCGAGACGTCGCCCAGGTCGGCCATTGGCATCGCAGCACCCCCTTCGCGAGGGCATCCCGCCGAGCGGGTGGCCCGTCGGCCCTCGCGGCGTCGTTCTACCACAACCGTGGTGGGTGCGTGCCGAGCGGGCGTGTGCGAAGGGGGCGCGCGACGCGGTAGCCTGTGGGTCGCCCGTCCCCCATGCGAACCCTCGAGGAGTGCCGCCCCATGCCCGCAGCCGTCATCGACGCGACTGACGAGACGTTCGCCGCCGAGGTGGTGGAGGCGTCCAAGAAGCACCCGGTGGTGGTGGACTTCTGGGCGCCCTGGTGCGGCCCGTGCAAAGCGCTGGGCCCCACGCTGGAGCGCGTGACGCGGGAGGCGGGCGTGACGCTGGTGAAGGTGAACACCGACGAGAACCCGATGGTGGCCTCGGCGTTCCGCATCCAGAGCATCCCCGCCGTGAAGGCGTTCAGGGACGGCAAGGTGGTGGACGAGTTCCTGGGCGCGCAGCCGGAGCCAGAGGTGCGGAAGTTCGTCGCGCGCCTCGCCCCTTCCGAGGCCGACCGGCTGGCCGAGCAGGGCGCACAGGCCCTCCGCGCCGGCGACCTCGCCGCAGCGCGCGAGGCGTTCGAGGCCGCGCTCGCGCTCGATCACGACCACGAGCGCGCCACCGGCGCGCTGGCGGCCGTATGCATCGAGGAAGGCGACCTCGATCGCGCGGAGGAACTGGTGGCGCGCGTTCCCGCGGCCCCGCAGGTCAAGCGCCAGGCCGCCCGCATCCGCTACGAGCGCGGCATCGCCGCCGCCGACGCGAGCGAAGACGACCTGCGCGCACGCCTCGACGCTGACGAGGACGACGTGACGGCGCACTACGCGCTCGCGTGCCACCTGGGCCGACGCATGGAGTTCGAAGACGCGCTGGAGCACTTCCTGGCCGTGGTGGGCCTCGACCGTGGGTACGCCGAGGACGGCGGCCGCCGCGCGATGCTGGAGATCTTCGACATCCTGGGTGACGAGCACCCGCTGACGCAGGAGTACCGCCCTCGACTGTCGATGATGCTGTTCTAGCGTCGAGCGGGATCGGCCTTCTTCTGCCGCAAGGGTCTCAGCGCGGGAACGCGTCCTCGCTCTCGTCTTGGATTGTCTGGAGGTGCGACCGGCGGGATCGCCAAGTCAGTCCAGCGGCGATCGCGAAGATGATGGACAGCGCGATTAGGAGCGGAACCAGCAGCTTCGCCGTGGCCGTTCCTTGCGCCGACAGCCCCCCTTCCATCCAGGCGACTTGGAGGATGCCCAGAGTGAAGAAGAGGAGCGAGCTGGACGCGGAGATGAAGAGCGCCGTCAGCGTGTTCATCGTTGAGATTGAGTGCAGCTCCGAGTCGCTAACGGCTACGTGACGCACCGATCGCCGGACGTAGACGACATCCACCGCTGCCCCGCCCGAGTTCGGGGTGATCGAGAGAGGGGAGTCAGGCACGCTTCGCCTCCTCGCTCTCAGTGCTCTCGTTCAGCTTCACTCCAACCTTGAGTGCCGAAAATGTGAGGAAATGCCCGCAGTTGGTGCAAGTCAGCATGACAATCGGATAGACGACACCCCCCAGGCGCAGGGAGCCTCCGCTAAAAGGGCGATACTCGACCACGTGCTCAACGAGCTGGAAGGATCGAGCACCACACGCCGAACACCTCAGTGATGGGGCGCGCTCGTTCAGGTAGTTAAGGATGGATTGTTGCTCGTCGTCGGTGAGCCTTCCGGCGGCATCTGGCATCGCCTTCCCCCTTCTGCGCGGTGATTCTGCCCCAAATGCCTTTGGAGCGGGAGGCCCGTCGCTACTGGCATCGCGGAACGAGCCCGGGGGCGAGTAGACTAGACCGGTCTCGTAGCACATACGAAGCGTTGACGGAGACGAG
>CAYTRA010000257.1:0-4128 GCA_964439675.1 uncultured Dehalococcoidaceae bacterium | reverse complement strand
CAGGCCGACCCCTCGCTGGAGCCGATGCCCGACATCGATCCTGATGTCCCGGTACTGGACATTGCGGAACTCGAGCAGCGGTCGCGGGATGAACTCATCACCCTGGCGGAGACCGAGTTCAACCTCGAAGCGATTGCCGGGGTGCCGAAGCCGGAACTGATCTTCCGCATCCTGGAGGCGCAGGCCGAGCGCCGAGGCACTATCTTCTCCGGCGGCATCCTCACCATCGTGGACGACGGCTTTGGCTTCCTCCGCGGTGAACGTCTCCTCCCCGGCCCCAACGACGTCTACGTCTCGCAGTCCCAGATCCGCCGCTTTGGCCTGCGGTCCGGCGACTACGTCACCGGCCAGGTGCGCCAGCCGAAGTCTTCCGAGAAGTACTACGGCCTGCTGCGCGTCGATGCGATCAACGGCATGGACCCGGAAGACGCGAAGCGTCGCCCGGACTTCGATGCGCTGACGCCGATCTTCCCGAACAAGATGCTGCGCCTGGAGACGGGCCAGCACGAACTCTCGCAGCGCGTGGTGGACCTCTTCGCCCCCATCGGTCGAGGTCAGCGCGGTCTGATCGTCTCACCGCCGAAGGCGGGTAAGACGATGCTGCTGAAGTCCATCGCCCACGGCATCACCGGGAACTGGCCGGACTGTCACCTGATGGTGCTGCTCATTGGTGAGCGCCCGGAGGAAGTGACGGACATGCGCCGCTCCGTACGGGGCGAGGTCATTGCGTCCACCTTCGACGAGCCCGTGGAGGACCACACGCGGGTCACGGAGGTCGCCATCGAGCGCGCGAAGCGCCTGGTGGAGGGCGGCGTGGACGTGGTGATCCTGATGGACTCCATCACCCGCCTGGCGCGCGCGTACAACACGGCCATGCCCACCTCCGGCCGCACGCTGTCCGGTGGTATGGATCCGATCGCCCTCTACCCGCCCAAGCGCTTCTTCGGCGCTGCGCGGAACACGGAGGAGGGCGGCAGCCTCACCATCATCGCGACGTGCCTGGTGGAGACCGGGTCGCGCATGGACGAGGTGATCTTCGAAGAGTTCAAGGGCACCGGGAACATGGAGCTGCGGCTCTCCCGGCGCCTGGCGGAGAAGCGCGTCTACCCGGCCATCGATGTGCTGGGCTCCTCGACGCGTCGCGAGGATCTGCTCTTCGGCGAGGAGGAGCTGCGGCAGATCTGGTTGCTGCGTCGCATGGCCTCCATGTTGGAGGAAGACAGCGGCGACGCGACGGACCGCATCCTGGAGCGGCTCGCCAAGACGAAGAGCAACGCGGAGTTCCTGGCGACCCTCAAGACAGACGTTATCTAGACCGTTAATCGACCTATGGGACGTATCGACGGCCGATGCGTGCCCCTTCGTTGAGTGACGTTCTGTGGCGCACATTCGTGCGAAAAAACAGGGTCTCGGCGTTGTTCGTGCCGGGACGCACAAGGTAGCCTTGCTGCTGGTGACTGGCGCGCCGGGCGGGTGCGTAACACAGGCATGCAGTCACCAGTGACCTCTCTGGCAGCGCCGTGGCTCTGCGGTGGTGCGGGAAGGTGCGTGCGTCGGGTGTCCGCCGGGCCGGAAGGCGCGGAGGGCGCTCGGAGGGGAGCCGCACAATACACGGCACACTGTCGCCCAAACGGCCACCGCGTCGGAGTCGCCAGTTGCTCCGCGCGCGGGTTCACTCCCGCCCCGGCACCGGGCGTCTACGTCCGTCTCTCCGTCCCACGCTGCACTTCTCCATCGTGGGCGCGCTGCTGGGCCTGATCCTGGTCGTGGGCGCGTTCCCGGTGCAGGTCTCTGACATCCCCTCCAGCCCGGTCCTGAACGCCAGCCGCTTCAGCCTGCCGGGCCTCGCCGCCGCCGTCCCCACCGCCGGCACCCAGTCCCTCACCGTCAGCCCCGTCCCGCTCACCGTCCTGGCGCCGAACACCACCATCGACACCGTCACGGGCGGCATCGACAACACCGAGGAGGTCGTGCGGACGCTGCAGAACGAGCAGGAGTCCTCGTCGGCGCCGGCTTCCACGGATGGCAATGAGTCCACGGAGAAGATCCCGATCTTCTTCGAGTACGAGGTGAAGGCCGGCGACACGCTGACGCAGATCGCCGACCGCTTCGGCATCGACGTGGACCACATCGTGTGGAACAACAGCGACGTCAACAACGCGAATGACATCAGCCCGGGCCAGATCCTGCAGGTCCCGAGCGTGGAGGGCATCATCCACTCCGTCCGTGTGAACGAGACGGTGACGGAGATCGCCGCGCGCTACGACGCGGACTGGCGCGACATCGTGGAGTTCCGTGCGAACGGTCTGGCTGGCGACCCGAACAACATCCTGCCCAGCACGCTGATCCTGGTGCCGGGCGGCCGTCGCGTACCGCTCGAGGTCGCGGTGCCCGCTCGCCCGGGCACGAACGACGGCGCGAGCCCGACGGGCTGGGTCTGGCCGACGGCGGGCGCGCTGACCTCGCCGTACGGTCCGGCGCACCCGCTGGGCATCGATGTGGCGGCGCCGGTGGGCACGCCGATCACGGCGTCTGGTGCGGGCACGGTGACGTTCGTGGGCGGCAACCCGTGTTGTTCGTACGGCTACCACGTCATCATCGACCACGGGAACGGCTACGAGACGCTGTACGCGCACCTGTCCGACTTCGGTGTTTCGGGTGGGGCGTACGTGAATGCGGGCGACGTCATCGGCTGGATCGGGATGACGGGCCGGACGACTGGCCCGCACGTCCACTTCGAGCTGCGCCGCAACGGTGTGTACCAGGATCCGCTGTCGTACCTGCCATAGACGTTCGCTGAGCATTCGGCTGAGTGAGATGAGGAGGCACCCGTGAGGGCGCCTCTTCTGTTGTGTTGGGTGGAAGCCACGGAGGTGGTCGCTGCAACGGCAGAGCCAGAGCCCCCTCTCCCCAACCCTCCCCCGCGAGGGGGGAGGGGGCCGGAGGGCTCAGCCGGAGATCGGATTCCCAATCGGACCTCTGCTGTAGGGGCGCAGCGTGCTGTGCCCCTCATGGCCCTCGGAGGATCGGGGTGAAACAGACCCTTGAGGGCTGCCGCCCCCACCCCCGCCCTCCCCCATAAAGGGGGAGGGGGTCGGAGGGGAGCCCTCGGGAGTACGTGGGGTTGGAGGAGGCTCGCCGGGCTGCCGGAAGGGTTTGGGCTGGAAGGGCTAGGAGCGGGCCTCAAGGAGGACGAGGCGCTTGACTTCGTCGCCGACGTCGCGGCGGGTGACGGTGAAGCGGGAGACGGGCTCTTCGGGGGTGGCGGCCATGGCGGAGACGAAGGTCTTGAGGGCGGCCGGGTCCGCGGGGTCGTAGCCGACGGGGATGACGATGGCGGGCTCGATGGCGCGGACGGCCTTGGCGGCGTCGGCGCCCTGGAGGGTGTCGGGCATGCCGATGGGCACGATCACGACGTCCGCCACCGAGAGCACGTCCAACTGCGCGGCGCCGAGGGGCGCACCCATGCCGCCGAGGTGGGCGACGCGGATGTCCTCTGCCTCGTAGAGCCAGAGGGTGCTGCGGAGCGCCTTCGAGTCGCCCTCGCCCTCACTGGCACCGCTGAGTGTGGAGCGGACGCCCTCGATGATGACGCCTCGGATCTCGTACTCGCCGGGGCCGTCCAGGACCATGGGGTCGCCCTCGGCGGGTGCGACCTGGGCGACGCCGTTCCGGCTGGGATCGTCGTGGCTGACGGTGATGATGTGGGCATCGGGGCGTCCCATGGTGCCGCCGACGGACTTGTCATACGGGTCCATGACGACGGCGGCGTTGCGGGTGCGGATTCGGGTCGCGGCGTAGCCGAGCCACGTGAGGTCCATGGGTCCTCCAGGGGGTCAGGGAGACTTTGATCCTATCGGTGGGGTGCGTTGGGGGGTAGGGCGCGGGTGTTGTTGGGGGCTCGGAGAGGGGGGCGCTGGGGCTTCGAGGGCTTTCGGGCGATCGGGGTAGGAGAACACCCCCCCACCCCAACCCTCCCCCTCAAGGGGGAGGGGGTCAGCAGGTTGGTCCTCGAGGAGGGGGACGGAGGTTGGTGGAGGCCTCGGAGTGTCGGGGCGCTTCGGTGGGTCATTCCCCCACCCCAACTGTACTGACCACGGACATGTGAGACGCGGCTGATGGGTGGGA
>CAYTRA010000256.1:0-4137 GCA_964439675.1 uncultured Dehalococcoidaceae bacterium | reverse complement strand
CGGCGGCACGCTCCCTGTGAACACCTCCGGCGGCCACCTCTCGGAGGCCTACCTCCAGGGCATGAACCACCTCATCGAGGCCACTCGACAAGTGCGAGGGCAATCGACCTCGCAGGTGGAGGACTGCCACCTCTCGTTCGTGGACACCGGCGTCGGCACCGGCGCCGTGCTGCTGGAGCGCGCATCATGACCACCGAGACCGCCTCGGGCGCCACGACCGGCCGCCCGCCCTTCCCGGCCCCCGTCCCCGGCGAGGACAACCAACCGTTCTGGGACGCCCTGAAGCGAGGCGAACTGCTGCTCCAGGAATGCACCTCCTGCGGTGCAGTCCAGCACCCACCCCGCGCGATGTGCGCCGAGTGCGGCTCCTTCGAGCGAGGCTGGCGACGGGCGAGCGGGAGAGGGACGGTCTACTCCTACATCGTCACCCACCAACCCATCCACCCCGCCTACCAGGGCTTCACCCCCTACGCCGTGGTCCTGGTGGAACTGGAGGAGGGCCCACGCATGACGACGAACCTGGTCGACGTCCCGCACGACCAGGTCGAGATCGGCATGCCCGTGGAGGTGGTCTTCGAGCCGCTGGACGAGGAGATCACGCTGCCGCTGTTCCGGAGGGCCTGACTGTCCAGGTTGCTCCGCTCCGCTCCGTGCCTTCCTCCGGAAGGACAGCGGCGGCTCGCCAGTCCGCAGGCCGGCTGACGCCGGCCCCCAGCGAAGGTCGCGTGTTGCCGCCGCATCTTCCGCGAGGGCCTGCGGCAGGAGAGGTGCTAGCGGATCACGTCGCGCCTGGCGTCATGGAGGCGCGCCTCTACCTCTTCGAGCCAGGCGAGTTGGGCGGCGGTGGGCGCGGACTCCGGGCGGGCGGCCAGCACCATGCGGTGCGACTCGGCGAGGGTGAAGTCGTGCTGCATCAGCAGGGCGATGGCGACTGTGGGCGTCCGGCCCAGGCCGGCGTGGCAGTGGACGTACACGGCCTGCTCGGCGGTCGGGTGACCCGCCCCGTCCAGCCACGCGAGGATCGAGGCCAGTTGTTCGTGCGTGGGCGCGGCCCGGTCGGCCACGGGGATCCGACGCCAGCGCAGGCCCAGCCCGCCGAGCACTTGAGGGTCGTCCGAGCCCTCGTTGCGGAGGTCCAGGACGTGCGTGACGCCTCGGTCGCGTAGGTCGACGAACTGCTCCGGCAGGAGTGCGGGGCCGATGTAGAGCCAGGGGGCGACCTGGTCCACGCGGGTTGGCGCGTCGCGGTTTGCTCCGCCACGCCTGAACCACGCTCGGACCGTTTCGAACGCGCCCACCGGTATCCCCGCTGCCGGATTTCCGCCCCGCCCGGCGGGTAGAGCATAGCGCCGCCTGCGCCGTTCGCAGCGATTGTGAGAGAGCAGACAGCCACGCCGCGCCGAGGCAGTTGGATGCAACAAGAGCGGCTGGAGGACCGTGCTACGCTCCCTGATGCTCTCGCAGGGGCGGCGATCCACGCGGCTCCTCGTCCTTCACGACTGCCCCCCATCACTCCGGAGCAGCGACACGATGACGGCTGAAGCGCTGCTGGACTACACCGCCCAGGTGGGGTTCCTCACGATCTTCCTGGTAGTGCTGGCTCGGGCGTTCCGGCGTCCCACCGCCGCGAACTTCTACGCTGCCGCGTTCTTCGGCCTCGCCGCGGCGACCGTGACCGTCGAATGGATCGCAGCGGGCGTCGACTCGGATCACGTGTTCTTCGCCGTCCTCCAGACGGCACTCCTGTTGGCCTGGCCGTACCCGCTGCTCCGCCTCGCGCACGAGTTCATCGGCGTGCCGACACTCGCGCTGCGTCTGGCGGAGGGCACCATGGCCGGCGGGCTCCTCGCGACGTTCGTCGGTGGCGGCGACTTCGAGAACGGGCTCGTCGCGCTGGTGCTGCTGGTCTACTTCGTCGGCACAGTCGCCTACGCCTCGACGCGATTCGTGCGAGGTGCACGCCGCCACCGAGGCTTCCCGCGTCGTCGCATGGTGGCGGCGGCCACCGGTTCGGCGTTCATCGCGCTGCTGGTGCTCACGGCGATCCCGGCGGGCATCAACCCGAGCGGACCGTGGAGCAGCCTCGCCACGCTCTGCGGGCTGGCGTCCGGCATCGCCTACTTCGTCGCCTTCGCTCCGCCCGTCTGGCTGCGGACGGCATGGGTCTCGTCTGACCTCCAGCAGTTCATCGTCGACTCGATCCTGGAGGCGCCGCTGGAGCCGGGAGCCGGCGACGAGACCGCACATATCCTGGAGACCAACACGACGCGGGTCATGGGCGCGCGGGCGGTGCTGCTGGTGGAAAACGCGGACACCGGATTCCTGAAGCCCGCCGACTCGCGCTCCACCTGGCATCCCCCCAGCCCGGCCTCAACCGTCTCGTTCCGCTGCTACCGGTCCCAACGCCCCATGTTCCAGGTCGCCCCCGGCCGGACCGACCCCGCGAACGCCGAGGCGTACCGAGAGGTCGGCGCCGCGGCCATCCTCGCCGCTCCGGTCACGCTGCAGGAGGAGCGCTACGGCGTGCTACTGCTGCTGGTGGAGCGGCCGCCGATGTTCGCGGAGGCGGACCTGCAACTCCTCCAGCTCCTCGCGGACCAGGCCGCCGTCGTCCTCCGCGACCGCAACCTGCTCAACGAAGCAGCCGAGGCGGCTGCGCAGCAGGAGGCGCTCCGGCTGAAGGAGGACTTCCTCTCGGCGGCGGCGCATGACCTGAAGACGCCGCTCACCACCCTGCTCGCCCAGTCCCAACTGATGCAGCGCTTCGCCATCCGTAACCCGGATACCCCCGCCGACCGCGAGGGCATCGACCGGCTCGTGACGGAAGCGCAGCGGATGCGACGCCTGGTCAGCGACCTCCTGGATGCCTCGCGGTCAGATCAGACCGGGTTCGTGGGCGTGAAGCGGCCCGTGGACCTGCTGCTCCTGGCCCAGGAGACCACACGCAGCATGGGCCCTCGCGCACAGCGAGTGGTGGTGGACGGCGAGTCCTGCGTGGCCACGGTCGACCGCGACCGGATCGCACAGGTGTTGGAAAACCTGTTGGACAACGCACTCAAGTACAGTCCGGGCGGCGGTACCGTGCGCGTGGATGTGCAGGCGGACGGAGACGTTGCCTGCATCAAAGTGGTTGATTCTGGCGTCGGTATCCCTCAGCGTGACCTGGGAACCATCTTCGAGCGCTTCCGGCGCGGCGCCAGCGTGGACGAGCGGCGGTTTAGCGGCCTGGGCCTCGGCCTCTATCTCTGTAGGCGGATCGTTGAGGAGCACGGCGGCGCAATCTCGGTAGCCAGCAATCAGGGCGAAGGCAGCACGTTCTCCTTCCGGTTGCCCGTGGCTGATCGTGGAGGGGAAGCAATCAATGGCTGAACGGATCCTGGTGATCGATGACGATCCATCGATCCTCGCGCTGGTGACCGCGCTCCTGCAGAGCGCCGGCTACGAGGTCACCAGCACGCCGGACGCGACCGAGGGCCTGCGCCTGCTGGTTGCGGACCAGCCGGACCTGGTCGTGTTGGACATGCGCATGCCCGTCATGAACGGCTGGCAGTTCAGCCAGGAACTGAAGGCCCGCGGCATCTCCGTCCCCATCGTGGTCATGACCGCCGCCCAGGACGCTCGCGCTTGGGCCGAAGAGATCGAGGCCGCCGGCTACATCGGCAAGCCGTTCGACATCGACCGCCTGCTGGAGGAAGTAGCACGCGCCATCGACCCGGGCAGCGCGAGTACCCACCTGTTCCACCTGGGCCAGGCCGTCCGCGACCTGTTCCCGCGCCTCACCCCTAACCCCCGCCTCTTGCAGGCCTGAGCGCCTCACCGGTTGTGCTCGGTTGAAGGGCCCCGCTGATGTCCGTCAAGCGCATGGACAACATGGGCATCGTGGTGGAGTCGCTCGATGACGCCATCGCCTTCTTCGAGGAGGTCGGGCTTGAGGTCGAAGGGCGGACCTTCGTCGAAGGCGAGTGGGCGGGGCGCGTCACGGGGCTAGGCGACCAACAGGTCGAAATTGCCATGATGCGGACGCCGGACGGTCACAGCCGGCTCGAGCTCTCTCGATTCGTCAGGCCGGCCGTGGTCGCCGATCACCGGACTGCTCCCGTGAACGCGCTCGGCTACCTGCGCGTCATGTTCGCCGTC
>CAYTRA010000255.1:0-4147 GCA_964439675.1 uncultured Dehalococcoidaceae bacterium | reverse complement strand
TCGTCGCCGTCGCGGATGGCTCGCGTCTGGAGCGACGCGAGGTCGGAGCCGGCGCCCGGCTCCGAGTACCCCTGCCGCCAGTTGTGCTCGCCGGAGAGGATCTTCGGCAGGTACTCGGCCTTCTGCTCGTCCGTGCCGTGCACGATGATCGTCGGCCCCAGCTGGGACACGCCCTGGCCACCCACGGAGGGCGCCCCGGACTCCGCCATCTCCATCTTGAAGATGAACTGCTCCATGGGGCTCAGTCCCGCGCCGCCGTACTCCTGCGGCCAGTGCGGCGCCACCCAGCCCTGCTCCGCCAGCGCTTCCGTCCACTTGGTGGCGTCCTCGCGGTGCGAGGCGTCCTCGGACACGCGGTCGTGCTCCCAGTCGCCCTCGCCGCGCTGGTAGCGCTCCGGCATGCGGCCCTTGATGACGTCACGCACTCGGGCGCGGAACGCCGCCTGGTTCTCGTCGTCTGCCCAGTCCACTGCTTCCCTCGCTTTCGGGTAGGGGGCGCGCCCGCCTCGACGTCCCGCATCCCCCGCCGCGCATGCCGCCGAAAGAGGCATACGAGGCGCATCGGAACCGCCGGCAGGGCTCGCGGCGGATTCTACCGCGCGCGTGAAGGCACGTCAGGGAGCCGCTTCCCCGTGGGCCACCAGGAGTCGTCGCGCTCCTCGCGTTCCCGGCGGGCCCTGCCATGGCCCTCCCCGCGCAGGATCGCGCTCACGCGCTGCATCACCGCGCCACCAAGGGCGCCACCCGCGATCGCGAGGAGGAAGAGCCACGTGGCCGGATCCGGCGGCGCGACGCCACTCGATGACGGGGCTGCGGTCGATGCGTCGGGTTGCGGCTCCGCATCGGACGCCGGGGGCGCCTCGGCACTGACGGCTCCCGGCAGGAACTCGCTGTAGAACCCGGGCGAGGGGAGGCCGACCGCCGCGCCTACCGGGAACCCGGCGGCGTCGAACCAGCGGTGTAACGAGGTGCCGGTGTCGGGCGCCGGTAGTGGCGCCCCGCCTCCGTACGCGAGCGAGTCGACCACCACTCCGTCCGGCCCAACGAGGTCCAGCCGGTCCTGCTCGTTCCCCAGCCCGTTGCCGATGCTGCCATCGAGGCGTGCCCCCGCCGCGACGTGCGCGCGACTCGCGGCGATGACGAATTTTTCGCCCGGCCAGACGCGCACGTCGGGGAGCGGTGTGACTGCGGCGTTGTCACGCACAGACATGCCGGCCAGGTCCGCGGGCGCCGTGCCGAGGTTCGTGATTTCGATCCACTCGAAGTCCGCGTCGCGGCCCGATTCAGGCGGATCCGGCATCACCTCGGTCAGCCGCAGCCAGCGCTGGGCGTCCGAGGTGGCGCGCGGCGTCGGAGGCGGCGTGCCGGCCACGGTAGTCGTACCGCCGCCTGACCCGCCGGCGCCAGAGATGGCCGCCGGCGGAGGCGTCGAGGTTGGCGTCGGGCTGGGGGACGCCTCGATGGTGGGACTCGGCACGGGGGTGGGGCTGGGCGTGGGCGTCGGTGTGGGACGCGGCGCGGAGGTGACGACGAACGCGACCTCGTCCACGGCGAGCCGCGCGACCACCTGCTCCGGCGCGAGGAGCACTCGGATCCGCGCGCTGGCCGCGCCCTCCGGCGCCTGCACCGGCCCGGTCGAGACGCTCGCCCACGCCTCGCCGATGGCGGTCGCGGGTAGGGAGGTCACCGATTCGGAGTCATCCGTGCTCATCTGGCTGCCGGCGCCAGAGGGGCTGGCGTACCAGGCGACCCTAATCCACCCCTCCCGCACACCTCCGGCCGCCGCGAGCAGCGCAGATGCGTCGTACCAGGTGCCCGGCGTGACCAGCACCAGTTGCTGCGCCCACACTGTCGATGTTCCGCTGGCCCGGATCACCATCGACACGCCGAGGTCGGGCGACAAGGCCTCGAACGTCACGTCAGCGCGCGAGAGGTCCCAGCCCTCGGCGCCCGATGTGAAGTTGCCGTTCCGTAGCGACGCAGCCGGAGGGGTGGGTGTCGGCGCAGGCGTGCGCGTCGGCTTCGCGGTTGGCGTCGGCGTCGGCGTCGGCGTCGGCGTAGAGGTAGCCGTAGCCGTCGGAGTCGCCGATGGCTCGACGACCTCGGGCGGCGGCGGTGGTGTCGGTGTGGGTGTTGGAGCCGGCGCGACCTCGAGGATGCGCACGTCATCGATGGCAACCGACGCGTCGAGGGGCGCCGAGTCGACGAACAGGCAGATGCGGACATAGGCGGCGCCAGCGGGCGCGATGCTCGCCGGGATGGTTAGGTGCTGGAACGCCTCGGCCTTCGCTTCCAGTAGCGCCTCTGGCGCGCCGGGCAGCAGGGCGTTCCCGGCGTCCATGAACTGCAGGGCCAGGCGCGTGCCCACGTTTGCAGGATCGCTGTCATGGACCTCGGCGCTGGCTGCGTACGAGGCGCCCGGCTCGGCCGACGGCGACAACCACTGCTGGCTACAGAACAAGAGTGAACCGCCAGCGGAGGCGATCCGCGCCGCGCCGTCGCCGGCTACCACCTCGTGGTTCACGCTGCCGGAGTGGGCGAACCAGCCGGCGGTGTCGGCCCCGAAGTCCCACTCGTCGAAGACCGGTTCCTGGGCGCGCGCCGGGAACAGCGAAAGCGCGAGCAACACCGTGCCCGCGCCCGCCGCGCGCAGCCAGAGCCGACCCCCGCCAAACACGCGCGGGACGCTAACACGAGCGCAAAGCGGGTGTCATCTGCGACTTGGAGGTAGCGCTTGAGTCTCCTCCGGTTGACGCGCCTCGATGTGTCCGTACACTGTCCGTACAGGAGCGCAGCATGACCACCGGACGCCCGGCCCGCCGAGAACGCATCGAACTCCGCGCGACCAGCGAGGAGAAGGAGTTGCTGGTGGCCGCCGCAGCCGAGAGCGGCAGCGACGTGACGACGTTCGTCCTCGGACAGGCGCTCCCGGCAGCCCAGGAGGTCGTGGACCGCGCACGCCGGCTCGTGGTGTCAGAGCGTGACTACGCGCTCATCCTGAGGCTCCTGGAAGATCCACCGGAGCCGACCCCCGCGCTGGTGGCGGCATTCAAGCGCCGTCGTGAGCGGCTTGCCCGCGATTGATCGACTGGGATGAGCACCCGATTAGCCGCCAGCATCGGCGGAGCGAGTTCTCGTGCGGTGTGGAGGCGCTGGACTCCTACCTCGCCAGGTACGCGCGTCAGAACCACCAGAGCGGGCTGGCAAAGACCTTCGTTGCGACACCACCGGACGATCCCGGGCGAGTGCTCGGCTATTACTCGATCGCGCCAAGCGAGGTCGAGCGAGAGAGCGCACCTCGCGACGCCCTTCGCGGCAGCGGTCAGTACCGCCTGCCGGTGTTCCGCATCGGACGTCTCGCGGTGGACGCAAGCATGCAAGGCCAGGGGCTGGGCGCCGACCTGTTGGCCGCTGCCGGCGCCCGTGCCCTCAGCGTCGCAGACTCGGTGGGCGGAGTCGCCCTCGCGATTGATGCGAAGGACGAGCGCGCAGCGGCCTGGTACGAGCGGCTGGGAGGCGTACGCCTGCTGGACGCGCCCCTGTCACTCATCATTCCGATCGAGGTATTCGCCCGCGGCCTCTGAGCCACTTCGCCCGTCCGTCGCGGCCTCGGTACCATGGATCGAGGAAGGGCGGGGGACATGCCACACACCATCCTCCTGGCCGAGCCGCGCGGGTTCTGCGCCGGGGTCGTGCGCGCCATTGACGTGCTGGACCAGATCCTCGACCGCGAGGAGGGGCCGGTCTACGCCTTCCACGAGATCGTGCACAACCGCTTCGTCGTGGACCGGTTCCGGGAGCGCGGCGCCGTCTTCGTGGACGACGTGGCCGAAATCCCCGAGGGCTCTCGAGTGGTCTTCTCCGCCCACGGCGTCTCGCCGGCGGTGGTGCAGGAGGCGCGCGACCGCAACCTGAAGGTGATCGACGCCACCTGTCCGCTCGTCACCAAGGTCCACCGGGAGGCCCTGGCACACCACAAGCGCGGCCGCCATATCCTGCTGATCGGCCATGCGGGGCATCCGGAGGTGGTGGGCACCATGGGGCAGCTGCCGGTAGGGGCGACCACGCTGCTGGAAACGCTCGCCGATATCGAGGCGCTCGACCCGGCCGATGAAAACAATCTGGCCTTCGTCACTCAGACCACCCT
>CAYTRA010000254.1:0-4167 GCA_964439675.1 uncultured Dehalococcoidaceae bacterium | reverse complement strand
TCGGCATCGTGCAGCAGGACGTGTTCCTGTTCTCCGCGACCATCAAGGAGAACATCGCCTACGGCCGCCCGGACGCCACCGACCAGCAGATCGAGGAAGCCGCGAAGGCCGCGCGCATCCACGACTTCATCATGTCCCAGCCGGACGGCTATGAGACCTGGGTGGGCGAGCGCGGCTCCACGCTCTCCGGCGGCCAGCGCCAGCGCGTGGCCATCGCCCGCACCCTGCTGCTGGATCCGCGCGTGCTGATCTTTGACGACTCCACGGCGGCGGTGGACATGCGCACGGAGTTCCAGATCCAGGAGGCGCTGCGCAACCTGATGGAGGGCCGCACCACCTTCGTGATCGCCCAGCGCCTGCGCACGGTGAAGGAGGCCGACCTCATCCTGGTGATGAAGGACGGCGAGGTCGTGGAGCGCGGCCAGCACGACGACCTGCTGCGACAGGACGGCTTCTACCGCCGCATCTATGACCTGGAGCTGCGCGACCAGGAAGAGGCCGCGGCCGACGTGGCCGCCGCCGAGGCAGACCGCGCCTCTCGCGCATCCGGACTCGCGGAGGGCGACCGCTAATGGCGTACTGGGGCGGCGGTGGCGCGTCCGGCTGGTCCGGCGGCGATGGCGGCGCCGGGCGTCGAGGGCGCTCGGACGGCTGGGACTACCAGGAACTGGGCAAGGTCTACGACGCGCGGCTGATCGGGCGGCTGGTGCCGTTCATCAAGCCGTACAAGTGGCGCGGCCTCGTGGCGATCCTCGCGATGGTCGTCGTGTCCGTCACGCAGTATGCCCAGCCCTACATCATGGGCCGCGGCGTGGAGTCCATCGTGGACCGCCTCGCGGCCGGCGAGGACGTCGGCGACCAGATCCAGACGCTGGGCATCCTGCTTGTCGCGCTCGCAGTCATCGGCTTCGCGGCCATGGCGCTCCAGCGGCTGATGACCGGCTACATCGGCCACCGGCTGCTGCTGCACCTGCGCAAGCTGATGTTCAACCACCTCAACCGCCTGTCCATGCGCTTCTACGACAACGAGGAGGTCGGCCGCGTGATGTCGCGCGTGACCTCGGACGTGGTGACGCTGCAGGAGTTGATGACGTCCGGCGCGCTGAACGTCCTGTCGGACATCCTGGGCCTGGCGCTGATCGTGTTCTTCCTGTTTGCGCTGGACGTGCAACTGGCGCTGGTCTCCATGGCCGTGATCCCCGTGCTGGTCGTGTTCATGGTGCTGTGGCAGGGCTATGCCGCGCGCGCCTTCATCAAGACGCGCATCGCCATCGCCATCGTGAACTCCAACCTCAACGAGAACGTGTCCGGCGTGCGCGTGGTGCAGTCCATGGGCCGCGAGGAGGAGAACCTCCGCCACTTCGGCCGCCTGAACAACGACAACCTGCAGTCCAACCTGGACGCGGCGAAACTCCAGGCGCTGGTCATGCCGATGGTGGAGATCCTGTCGTCCGTGGCGTCCGCCCTCGTGCTGATCGTGATCGGCATCCGGACGTTCAACGGCGACCTGGACGCAAGCCAGTCCGTGGGCTTCGCGACGGCGTTCCTGCTCTACATCCAGCGCTTCTTCAACCCCGTGCGCGACATCACCCTCCAGTACACGCAGTTGCAGCGCGCCATGGCCGGTGCCCACCGCATCTTCGAGGTGCTGGACACCGTTCCGGAGATCCAGGACGCCCCGGACGCCGTCTCGGTTGACCGCATCGAGGGGCGCGTGGACTTCAACCACGTGAAGTTCGAGTACGTCCCGGGCGTGCCGGTGCTGAAGGACTTCGACCTGCACGTGGAGCCTGGCGAGACCATCGCGCTCGTGGGGCACACCGGCGCCGGAAAGACCTCGGTGACCGCGCTGGTGCCCAGGTTCTACGACATCAAGGCGGGTGAACTGCTGATCGACGGGATCGACATCCGCAAGATCCGGCTCGCCGACCTCACCAAGAACATCAGCATCGTCCTGCAGGAGCCGTACCTCTTCTCCGGCACCATCGCGGACAACATCCGCTACGGCCGCCTCGAGGCGACGGACGAGGACGTGCGCCGGGCGGCGGAGGCGGTGGGCGCGGACCAGTTCATCGACCGGCTGGAGGACGGCTACGACACGATCCTGCACGAGCGCGGCCAGAACCTGTCGGTGGGCCAGCGGCAGCTGATCTCGTTCGCGCGCGCGCTGATCGCGGACCCTCGCATCCTCATCCTGGACGAGGCGACGGCAAACGTGGACACGCAGACGGAGAAGCTGATCCAGAAGGCGCTGGACACCATGCTCCGCGACCGCACCTCGTTCGTGATCGCCCACCGCCTGAGCACCATCCGCAACGCCACCCGCATCGTGGTGATGCGAGAGGGCGAGGTGGTGGAGATCGGCAGCCACGACGAACTGATGGCGAACGACGGCGTCTACGCCGACCTCTACAAGATGACCTTCACCGGCCTCACCTCGGAGGAAGTCGTCGCCGAACGCACCGAGGGGTAACCCAGCCTCCGAGGCAGGTCCTCGCGCCCACTCGTCCTGGGCATGTCCCAGGGGCGGACCGACCGGTACGCGGAGGATCGCGCGGTCCCGGATCCGCAGGGGCGGTTCCCTCGTCCGGTATCCTGACGGCATGGCTACCAACCGGCTCTTGCGAGACAAGCAGAACGCCATGATCGGCGGGGTCTGCGCGGGCATCGGCAACCGCTATGACCTGGACCCCACGCTCATTCGAGTGGCTGCGATTGCCCTGGCGGTGGTGACGGCCGGCACGGCCATCCTCATCTACACCGTCCTGTGGATCATCATGCCCGCGGACGAGGCCGGCAGGACGGGGATGCCAAGCCGCGACCAGATCGGCGACGAGCTTCGCGAGGCGGGCGGTAGGGCGAAGGAGGCCGCCGGCATCCTCGGCAGGCACGCCCGCGCAGCGGCCAGTGAACTCTCTACGATGAACAAGGGCGCGGCAGGCACGCCGGCCAGCCCCTCGCCTGGTGAGGGCGGCACACCCGCGCCCGACTCGCCGCAACAGTCCGCGCCGCCGCCCGGCGCATCTTCGACGCCGCCTTCGTCGACCAGCGGCACGACGGTTCCGCAGACGCCCCCGCAGCCCGAGGTGCCCCCGAGGCCGCAGACTCCGCCCACGCCCCAGACTCCCGAGACACCTCGAACGCCCGAGACGCCCGGCACGCCGACGACGCCCGGTGTCCCGCCGTCGCCCGCGCCGGTGCCGTCGCCACCGCCGGGCACGCCGCCCGAGACCCAACCGGGGACGGAGTCGGAGTCGCGCCCGGAGCCGCCCGGGCTACGACCGGAGGACAGCGCTCCGTGGAGCGGCCCGGACGAAGAGCAGCGCCGGTGACCACAGTTCCCCCGCAGGAGGGCGACCCGGCACTGCTCGAACGGATCGCGGCGGACGCCGTCCCGTACTGGGTATCGCTGGGGATCCGAGTGGACCGCGCCGTGGCGCCCGGCCACGTGTTCTTGCGCCTGGATATGCGGGACGCCCTCGGCACGCGGCGGCCGGAGATCATGCACGGCGGCGCGATCGCGTCGCTGATCGATGCGGCCGCGGGCGGCGCGATCATCAGCCAGTTCGGCGGCGACGAGGACTACGCCGGTCAGGCGACGCTGGACCTCAACGTCACCTTCCTCAACGCCGCCACCGGCGACGTGATCGCCGAGGGCCTCGTCCTCCGCGCGAGCAAGAGCATCGCCTTCACCCAGGTCGACGTCCGCAGCACCGACGGCACGCTGGTCGCCACCGGCCGCGCGACGTTCTCGATCCTGCGGAGGCGCTGAGGCCGACGAGACTTCGAGGTTGCTCGCGCCCCCGGGGCGCCACGCAACGACTGACCATCGACCTCGAACGGGTGTTCTGGTAGGCTGCGCGCATGACTGACCGGCCTGAGCGAGACGGCCCCCTGGCGCCAACGCAGACGGACGAGGACGCCGGCTCCGAGTCTTCGCTGCGGCCTCGACGGCTGGAGCAGTACTTCGGCCAGGAGCGCATCAAGGACAGCCTGCGCATCCAGATCGAGGCGGCCCGCAAGCGCGAGGAGCCACTGGACCACCTGCTCTTCCACGGCCCGCCGGGCCTCGGCAAGACGACTCTCGCGATGATCGTTGCGGCGGAGATGGGCGTGTCCATCCGCATCACCAGCGGGCCGGCGCTGGAGCGCGCGGGCGACCTCGCC
>CAYTRA010000253.1:0-4173 GCA_964439675.1 uncultured Dehalococcoidaceae bacterium | reverse complement strand
CAGGCTGTCGTGGAAGCGCCTTCGGATAGCGCACAGCCGGAAGGTGACGAGGCGCCGGAGGAAGAGGAACCGGGCGCCGACACCGGTGAGGCGGGCGCCGAGGTGCCCATCGATCTCACCGCATCGAGCATCGCCTTCAGCACGAACGAGATCTCGGTGCCGGCGGGAGCGGACGTGGTCATCACGTTCACGAACGAAGACGCCGTGGGCCACGACTTCGACCTCTATGAGTCGCCCGCGGCCGAACAGCAACTGTTCGACGGCGAGGTGATCACCGGCCCGGGTGAGACGATCACCTACGAGTTCACTGCACCGGAGGAACCGGGCGATTACTTCTTCAACTGCTCGGTGCATCCGCAACAAATGACCGGGACGTTCATCGTCGAGTAGTCCTGGCCGATTCCCTCCCGCACCGCGTCGGCGCCCCCGCCGGCGCGGTGCGTCGCGTTCTCAGACCGGCGTGCGGGGCGTCGTCAGGCGGGCCGCCTCGCTCGCTGGCGTGCCGGGAGGAACGCCCTCCTGGCGCGCTTTCACGATCTTCAGCGTGGCGACGATGAGGAAACTCACGATCACCAGCAGCAGCCAGGAACTCACCTTGGACACGTGCACGATCGTCCAAGTGTCCGCCTGGTCGGGGTACTGCCAGGCGCCGAAGAACGTCGCGATGTTCTCCGCCACCCAGATGAAGAAGCCGATGAGCACGAACGACAGAGCGAGGGGCATCCGGTAGCGGATCCCGCCGACGACGAACGTCACCCACGACCGCCAGAAGACGACGAGCACCAGCGCAATCAGCCACCAACGCACGTCCAGCCAGTAGTGGTGCCAGAAGAAGTTGAGGTAGATCGCCGCCGCGAGCGGAACCACCAGGACGAACGGCGGCCATCGCACCAGCCCCACGTCCAGGCGGCGCCATGCCTGGCAGAGGTAACTGGCGACGCTGGCGTACATGAACCCGCTGTAGAGCGGCACGCCGAAGACCTTGCTATAGCCCTCGTCCGGGTAGGACCACGAGCCGTGGTGCACCTTGAACACCTCCAGCGCGAGGCCGATGAGGTGGAAGACCGTGATGACCTTCAGTTCGTCGCGCGTCTCCAGCCCGGAACGCACCATCCACCACTGCATGCCGAGGCAGATCACCAGCATCCAGTCGTATCGAGGGAGGACCGGCAGCGGTGCCACGTCGGTCAGCGCGAGCGATACGAAGATCACCACCGGGAACACGCACGACAGCGCTTCCTGCCACGCGAACCGCACGAGTTGCGTCGCCAGGAACACCGGGTCCAGTCGCGCACGTGCCGTCCGAGGCGTCCCGGCATCCGACGGCGATGGCGGCGTGAGTTCGTCGAGCAAGTAGTCCCCGGCCCTCGGGCTTCATCCCCGCGCCCCGATGGCGAAGCGTACCGCCTCGCCCGCACTCACTCGATGGCAAGCGCCGAGGGCGACGACAACCGCGAGGCGAACCGGTCCGCGAGGTCCGTCAGTACCTGCAGGAGGGCGCGGTCTTGGTCCAGCGGTTCCAGCGGAGCCGGGACGTGCGTGCCGCCGAACACGCGGACGATCTCGTCGTCATCGTCCACCACGTGGTCGGGGACGAAGGGGATGCCGAGTTCGGACAGGCGCTCGTGGTGCCGGGAGAGTGGCTTCATGAAGCAGTCGCGGATGTGCGCGCGGAGGTCGTACGTGTACGCCACCTCCCACCGCACGCCCACACCCGACCACAGGTAGACCTCGGCGCCCGCGAGGGACACCGCTTCGATCACCTCACGTGCGAACGGGCGCAGGCGCTTGTTCCACATGAGCAGCGTGTCGTCCACGTCGAAGCAGACGCGGAGCGGGCCGCCGGCGGGGCTGGTGTGCGCCACCTCGTTGTGCTCGGTCACGCGTCGCCCCACATCAACACGCCCTGGACGACCCGCCTCGTTAGGCTCGAGTCGGCACCGTCCCCTGCACGGCGGCGCCCTGGGCGAGAGCCGCCTCCACCTGCTCCTCGGTCCATCCGAGGACCTGGGAGAGGACCTCGCGGGTGTGTTCCCCGGCGAGCGGCGCGGCCTGCGAGGGGCCGATCGCCTGTCCATCGAGCCGGATCGGCGAGCCGATCGTCTTCAGGGTCCCGCTGATCGGGTCGGGCACCTCGGCGAACAGGCCGCGCTCGATGAAGGCGGGGTGGGCGACGGCCTCGCCTAGCGTCTGAACCAGGCCGAACGGCGCCCCGGTGCGGGTGAGGCCTGCCGACACCTCCGCCGCCGAGAGCGCGCCGATCCACTCCGCCAGGACCGACAACGGGTCGTCGGGCCGCGGGTCGACTGCCTCGGGATGCCCGAGGCCCTGGGCGAGGCGCGCCCAGTTGTGTTCGCCGCCGGCGTGGATCGTGAAGTCGCGGCCGTCCGCGCTCCGGTAGATGGGGTGGCGCGGCGGCGTCCAGTCGTCGCCCTCCGCGGCCGTGAGGAAGCGGCCGACGATCTCGGTCATCATCGCCATCTGGCTGTCGAGCAGGCTGACGTCGACGCGCAGCCCTCGCCCGGTGCGCTCGCGGTGGAACAGCGCGCCGAGGACGCCCGCGAGCGTGTTCTGCGCGGCCAGCACGTCCGCCACCTGGATGCCGGGCGCCAGCGGACCGGCGTCGTCGTGCGCGCGTTGCTGCACCCAGAGGAAGCCGGCCTCGGCGTGTGCCGACGCACCGAAGGCCCGCCGGGACGCCTGGCTCCCGTCCTGCCCGAACCCGGAGATCGAGGCGTAGATGAGCCCGGGGTTCTCGCTCGAGAGCCGCTCGTAGCCGAGCCCGAGCCGGTCGAGCGCCCCCGGCACGAAGTTCTCGATCAGGACGTCCGAGCGCGCCGCCAGCGCACGAGCGATAGAGAGCCCTTGCTCCGTCGTGAGGTCGAGGGCGATGGAGCGCTTGCCCGTGTTGTTCTGCGGGCTGCCGCTGGTGCGGTCGCCCTCGGACTCCGGGGGGCGGTCGACCTTGATCACCTCGGCGCCCATGTCCGCCAGGAGGCGGGCACAGTACGGCCCCGCGAGGACGTGGGTCAGGTCCAGGACCTTGATGCCGTGCAGGATCACGAGATCTCCTCGATGCCTAGCGTCGCCGCCGGTGTGGGTCGAGCGCGTCGTTGATCGCGTCGGCCAGCAGGTTGAGTGACAGCAGGAACAGGCCCAGCGTGGCCGCCGGGAAGATCAGCAGGTGCGGCAGGTCCAGCCGGGCGCGCGCGTCGTTGATGAGCGACCCAAGCGAGGGCGCCGGCGCCACCGTGCCGATGCCGAGGAAGCCGAGCGCCGCCTCCGCGAGGACGGCGGTCGCCATCGCGAGCGCCGCCTGCACGATGAGCGGCGGCATGGCGTTCACCGCGATGTGGCGGAAGATGATGCGCTTGCTGCTGGCCCCCATCGCCCTGGCCGCGACCACGTAGTCCTTCGGCCGTTCCGCCAGCATCTGGCCACGAGCCAGCCGCGCGAATCCGGGCCACGCCCCCACACCGAGGGCGAGCGCGACGCTCTGGATGCCCACGCCGAACACGGCCAGCAGCGCGATCGACAGGATCAGGCCGGGGAACGCCATCATGGTGTCCACCAGCCGCATGATCACGGAGTCCACCAACCCACCGCCGTAGCCCGCGATCAGTCCGAGCGACACGCCGATGGACGCGCCCACGCCCACGGCGAACATGCTCACCAGCAGCGACGCACGCAACCCGTAGACGATGCGGCTGAACAGGTCGCGCGAGAGGGCGTCCGTCCCCACCCAGTAGTCCAACGAGGGCGACTCGAATCGGTGGCCGCGGAACTGCTCCAGCGGGTCATGCGGCGCGACCAGCGGCGCGGCCAGCCCGGCAAGGAGGAGCGTGCCCAGGATCACGGCGCCCGTCAGCCCCATGGGGTTCCGGATGAAGATCTCGCGCGCGGTCTTCACCCAGAGCGAGGTCTCCCGCGGAGCCTTCGCCTCGCGCCTTTCCGTCATGACGAGTTCGGTCATCTACGCTTCCAGCCGGATCCGAGGGTCGACGACGCCGTAGAGGAGGTCGGCGACCAGGTTGACGAGGATGAAGACACCCACCAGCACCAACAGCACGCCCTGGACGGTGGGGATGTCGCGCGCCTGCACGGAGTCCACGACCACTCGGCCCAGGCCGGGCCGGGAGAAGACGCGCTCGATGACCACGGAACCGGTGAGGA
>CAYTRA010000252.1:0-4249 GCA_964439675.1 uncultured Dehalococcoidaceae bacterium | reverse complement strand
GTCGACGCCCACGCCCACACCGACCCCGACCCCACCCGCGACACCGGCCGCGACACCCACGGTCGCGCCCACGCCCGTGGCCACGCCGACGGCTACCCCAACGCCGCCTCCAACCCCCGCGCCGACGGCGACCGCAACCGCCACACCGCCGCCGACGGTGACACCCACCCCCTCGCCGACACCCACCCAGACTCCAACGTCCGTCCCATCCCCCACTCCCCAGGCCCCGTCGGAGCCCGCAGCCGTCCCGCCGGATCCGACCCCCGGCGCTCCTTCGCAGTCCACAGACTCGAGGGCCACCGGTGCATCGCTCACCACGGGCGCACCCGTCGTCGGCCTGCTGGCGGACGTGGACACCAGTCGGACCGTCGGCGGCCGCGTCGTCTCGCCGGAGGTCGCCCAGACGCGCGCGGAAGTCCGAAGGATCACCACCGTCGGCGCGGGCTACCTCGGCGGCACCGTGCCATGGTTCGCGGGGCAGGCCATCGACAAGCGCTCCGTGGCTGGGGCGCTGCTGTCCGGCGGGGCGTTCCTGCCGCTGTTCTTCGGCGGCCCGTCATCGTCCAGCACCCCCGACAAGCCCGGCTCAACCCCCGAGGGCCGCCGCCGTGACGACGGCGATCCCGAGGACGAATCGCAATGACCGCGGGACCAGCAGGGAGCGTGAGATGAACAACCAGGGCATTCGCTCGCGCCGCTTCCAGGCAAGCCGCCTCGCGACGCTGCTGGCCGCCTCGGAAGGCGCGGCTCGGCTGTGGCCGCTCGTGCTGCCCGTGTTCCTCGTGGGCGCGGTCACTACCGCCTATGGCCTCACCATCGCCGAGGACGACCGCGTCATCTTCGCCGGCATGGTCCTCACCGGCTTCGGGGTGGTCAGCATGTGGCTGCCCGGTAAGGGCATCCGCCTGAGCACCGTCACGGTGATCGCCGCGTTCATCCTCGGCAGTGCCTGCACGGCGATGGCGCTGACGGTGCAACCGTCCAACGCCCTCTTCTTCGCCGGCATGGTGCTCACCGGCATCGGCACGATCGGCATGTGGCTCGTGGGCAAGGAGGGCCGGGTCGCGCACCTGACCGCGACGACGTTCCTCGGCGGCATCACCGCGCAGGCGGTGGGTCTGACGGTCGCCCCGTCAGACCCGCTGGTGATGGTCGGGATGATCCTCGTCGCCGCCAGCGTGTTCGGCATGTGGGTCTACAGCAACCTGTAAACCTCGAGGGCGGCCCGGACGATGAGGTCTGCCGCCCCTCGTCCGGGGGCTACCCCTCGGACGTCGCCTCCCAGATACCGATGACGTTCCCACCCGGGTCCCGGAACTGGGCGACGCTGATCCCGCCCTCCGTCTGCACCGGCTGGACGATCTCCTGCCCGCGCCCCTCGATCTCGGCCACCACGCCCTGGATGTCGTCGACGTAGATCTGGATCAGCACCCCGTCCGAGGACGGACCGCGCGAGGCGACAAAGGCGCCGATAAGCCCGGAGGCCGTGTCGCTGAACGGGACGCGCTGATTGTCGCGCGGGCCAAGCGTGTACCAGACCCGCTCGTCCTCCTGCGGGCTCAGCGTCCAGCCGAAGACGGCCTCGTAGAACACACCCGACGTGATGGGATCCCGGGCCGGGATGGCGACGTAGGCCACCCTCCCGTGCTGGGCCAGGTGCGGGTCAACGCCGTCCGGCAGGCGCTTGGGGTCTTCTGACAAGGCGGTCTCCATCCACTACCAGGGCCCAACGGTACACATTCCCTCGGTGAGGCGCTGCGCCGGGAGGCACACCGTCCCCTGGCGGACCACGTTCGTGAATGACGGATCGTCATTGCTTTCAGATACCCGCGCGCGGCCCCGCAACCCCTCCCGGACATCTGGACGGCGAGCATGAGAGGGCGGGTGCAAGGGAGGTCATCGCATGGCTGCGTTGCTCTGGCTCATCCTGATCGTGGTGCTGGCGGTGTGGCTCTTCGGCCTGCTGCTCGACATCGCGGGTGGACTGATCCACCTGCTCCTGATCGTGGCGCTGGCGCTGCTGATCCTGAACCTGTTCAACAACATGAGAGCCCGGTCATGAGGGCGACCTGAACCGAAAGGCGGCAAGCCATGGACTGGGACGACGTGCTGGAAGTCTTCGTGGGCACGCTCCTGGCTGGCCTGGTGTTGAGCCTGCTGGCGCCTCGCGTGATGCGCCGGCGCGACCGCGGCTGGTTCTCCTGACCGCCGCCCGATAGTCGCGAGGGCCGGCGACCAGGCGCGAGGGCGCTCGCAGTGCCCTCGGGAGGTGGTGCACCCTTGACCGCGGTGCGCGCACAGCTCCTGAACGCCCGCTCTACGGACCTTTGCGGTGATCTCTCGGACGCATGGCGTCGCGGGAGAGATGCGCATATGACAGCCACGGACGGAATAGGCGTCCGGTCCCAACACGCGATCAGCGGACCGGCAGCCCCCGATCTGCCGCGACTGAAGCCACCCCCCATGCTGACAGGTCAGCGGCGCCCCCTCGGCGCCTTCGGGCTGACCTATCGCTTCGAGGATCCGGCGGACCTCACGGAGGCTGAGGAAGCGGGCATCCTGCAACTGCTCCGGATCGCCTTCAACGGGGGGCCGGGGTGGTTTGACCTGCCGGTGTCCCCGCTGGAGCACTTCCGCTGGAAGCTGCGCGACTACCCGTACAACTCCGCCTGCTACCTGGGCGAGTTCGGGTCGGAGATCGTGGGCTTCGGAGGGCGCCTCGAGCGGCGTTGGATGGTGCGTGGTCAGGAACGGAAGGGCCGCGACGGTGTGGAGGCCGCCCTCCATCCGCGCTACCAGAACCAGGGGCTCACCACCTTCCGCCGCGACCTGACGGCGGAGTTCGAGTCGGACGAGGACTTCACGCTGTCATTCGCCTCGCACCCGTCGTCGCTGCATGGCAGGCGAAAGCGGGGCATCCCGGCGGTGGCGAACCCGCTGGACAACATGGTGCGCCCGCTGGACGTTCGCAAGCACATCCAGCCCCCGCGTATCACGAACGGGGCCACCGGCTCCACCAGTCGTACGCGCATCGCCCTGGAACGCGGCCGCGCTCGAAAGCAACGTCCCGCCCTCGTCCGCTGGAGCGGGTGGCAGTGGCGGATGCTGCGCCACCGGATGAAGCACCCGCCGCTGAAGTTCCCGCGCGGCAACTGGACCATCCGCTCGATCGACCGGTTCGACGAGCGCTTCCAGGCGTTCTTCGACCGGGCCGCCGAGGCGTTTGACCTCATCCAGGTGCGGCGCCCCGCGTTCCTGAACTACCGCTACGCGGACCACCGAGCAGGCCCGTTCGACATCCGCGTCGCGGAGGCGGACGGCGAGGTGCTGGGTTACGCGGTGGTGCGAGCCACGGAGAACACCGGCGTGCTCGCCGACCTCCTGGCCCTCCCGGGCCGCGAGGACGTGGCCAACGCGCTCGTCCAGGACGCGCTGGACCTGGGCCGGCAGGCCGGCTCCCCCGCCATGCGCGCGTGGATGATGCGGAACCACCCGTACCACCGGCTGCTGGTGCACAGCGGGTTCCAGCTCCAGCGAGGCATCGTGGAGCCGGGCTACGACGCGAAGAAGATCGACCCGGCCGAGCTGGAGTTCCTCCAGGACCCGCAGGCGCGGGTGCACATCATGCTTGGCGACACGGACCACGTGTAACCGGGCGCCGAGGGGCATCGAGAAGGGGGCTGCTCTCGCAGCCCCCTTCTTCGTGTCCCGTTTTCCTGCGGTGCGAGTGCCCGTGGGTCGAGGCTCTCGGTGGGTCGACCCGCTACTCGGCGGGCGCCATCGCGGCGCCAGGAGCGCCCGCCACTCGGCGTGGAGCCCTCGCTGCTCCGGACTCAACAGCCTCGTCGGCCGGGTTGCCCTCGCCGGACTCGGAGTCCGCGAACTGCTCGTTGTAGAGCGAGGCGTAGAGGCCACCGGCGGCGAGCAGCGCGGCGTGGGTGCCCTGCTCGACCACCCGGGCATTGTCGAAGACGTAGATGACGTCCGCGGCCAGGATGGTCGAGAGCCGGTGCGCGATCACGACCGTCGTGCGGCCTCGCGCGAGGCGGTGCGTGGCGTCGCGGATCTCGCGCTCGAGTCGCGTGTCCAGCGAGGCCGTGGCTTCGTCGAAGATGAGGACGGGCGGGTCCTTCAGGATGGCCCGCGCGATGGCCACACGCTGCTTCTGGCCGCCCGAGAGCCGGTAGCCGCGCTCGCCGACCACGGTGTCCAGGCCCTCCGGCAGTTCGCTCAGCATGTCACCTAGCCC
>CAYTRA010000251.1:0-4250 GCA_964439675.1 uncultured Dehalococcoidaceae bacterium | reverse complement strand
CGAGCGCTCCGGAAAGCCAATGGCCGTGGTCATCCCAGCAGCGCAGTACGCCCTGCTATCCGGACGGAAGTCCGAACTCATCGAAGCCATCGAGCGGGTTCACGAGCAAAATCGTGACGTTCCGGAAGAGGAGCTGCTCGCGGATGTGCGGGCTGCCATCCGCGAGGCGCGCGCGGAGTACCAAGCATCCGCTCGGGATGAGGAGTGAGGGCGGTCGTCGATACGAACGTCCTGGTGAGCGCACTCCTGGTGCCGGGCAGCAAGCCATATGACGTTGTCCGAGCCTGGGATGCGGGGCTCTTCGATCTCGTTACTTCTGAAGCGCTGACGGCGGAACTTCACCGTGCCCTGAACCGCCCCCGCATCACTCGTCGGATCAGCAACGCTCCCAGGACTGTCGATCTCCTGCCCGCTGCGATCGACCAGCGGGCGATCAAGGTCGAGCCGGCCGGGTCGATCTCAGTCAGCCGCGACCCCGATGATGACCGGGTACTGGAGGCCGCCGTGGCCGGCGGCGCTGAGTACGTGGTTTCGGGTGACGCTGATCTACTCGCCGTCGGACAGTACGGAAGCATACCGATCGTGCCGCCCGGTCGATTCCTGGCCGCGCTGATACTCAGGTCAGACCTACTCGAGGATCCCCCGCCGCTCTAGCCCTCGACCACCCCGTACCGGGCGAGGTGCTCTCGCAACTGCGCTGCGGGATCGCCGGTGTGGTCGATGACCTCTGCGTGCCACCCAAACTCGAGGGCGGTCGCGACGTTCTCCTCCAGGTCGTCGAAGAAGAGGACCTCCGCCTTCGCGAAGCCGGTGGCTTGCTCGAGGGCCTGGTAGATCGCCAGTTCTGGCTTGGTCGCGCCCAACAGGTGGCTGGCGTGCGGGAATTGGATCAGGCCTAGCGCCGGGCTCCGGCCAGACAACATCTGCTCCCAGTGCACGGGGTTCGTGTTAGACAGTGTCGCCGTGTTGCGGCCCGCGGCGTGTATCGCCTCGATGACCTCGGCGACGCCGGGATAGTCCTCCTCGTCGAGCCATGCCTCGAGCACGGTCCGCGCCTGCACTGGCGTGAGTCGGCCCTGCGACAGGCGTGCCACCTCCTCGCACCATGCATCGGGCGCGATGCGGCCCGACATGTGCGCGACCACGCTCTCGCGCGTCGCCTCTGCCCACTCGGCGCTGTCGAGGTAGGCGTCGGCGGGGAGTGCGAGCCGCTCGTACGCCTCACCCCATGTCCGTACATGTCCCATCAGCACGCCGCCGATGTCGAACACGACGTGTTGGATCGCACGATCCGCCGAAGCCACTACACGGCCCTCGTTGCGCCGGACTCGCGGAGGGCGGCGATCTCGTCCCAGGTGAAGCCGCCGGCCAGCAGCACCTCTTCGGTGTGCTGGCCCAGCTCCGGGCCGCCGCCCTGCACTCGAGAGGGCGTCTCGCTCATGCGCACGGCCGGGCCGGCGACGCGCATGCGGCCGAGGTTCGGCGTGTCGATCTCCTGCAGGTAGCCGTTGGCCCAGAACTGCGGGTGCTCGGCCACGCCGGCGTAGTCGAGTACGGGGGCGTTCGGGACGTCGGCGGCGGTGAGGCGCTCGCACCAGTCCTCGGCCGTACGGGTGCGGAACTGCTCTTCGAGGACGGCCACGAGCACTTCCTTGTTGCGGGCGCGGCCGAAGGGGTCGGCGAAGCGATCGTCCTCGCGCAAGTCGGGACGTTCCAGCGCGTCGCACATGCGCTCCCAGAAGGCCTGCGTGTTCGCCGCGATGGCGACGTACTTGCCATCCGCAGCCTCGTAGTGCGTGTAGGTGGCCGCGCGACGCTCCTCGAAGCCGATCTGCTTGCCGGTGCGGAGGTAGCGCGTGAGTGGCATGGCCTGCAGCGCCGTCATCGCGCCGATGAGCGACACGTCCACGTGCTGCCCCACCCCGAGCCGCTCTCGGGCGACGAGGGCGGACGAGACACCGTAGGCGAGCAGCATGGCCCCGATCTGGTCCGCGAACCCGCCGATGAGCGCGTGCGGAACGGCCTCCGGCCCGCCTCCCTGCTCCACCATCACCCCGGAGAGCGCCTGCCCAACGTGGTCGTAGCCCGGCCGCTCACCCCACGGCCCGAGGCGCCCCCACGAGGATCCGGAGGCGAGGATGATGTCGGGCTTCAGCGCTCGCAGGTCCTCGTACCCCAGCCCCCAGCGCTCCATGACGCCCGGCCGGAAGTTCTCCACCACCACGTCGAAGCCCGTGACCAGCCGACGGACCGCGTCTCGCGCCGCCTCGATGCGGAGGTCCAGGGTGATGCTCTTCTTGCCTCGGTTGTGGGCCTCGAAGTAGGCGGAGAAGCCATCCGGTTGGCGCCCGTTCGCGCGGCCGGGCTCGCCGCCCGGCTCCTCCACCTTCACCACCTCCGCGCCGAGGTCCGACAGGAACACGGTGGCCATTGGCCCCTGCTGGTAGCGGGTGAAGTCCAGCACGCGGATGCCGGACAGGGCGCCTCGCGGCTCGTCAGCCATACGTGTACCTCCCGGCTGGATCACGGGCACCCTACGCCAACACGGGCGGGGCTGGCACTAAGCCGGCGTTGCGTCGTCCACGGGCTCCGCGAGCGGGGCGCTCAGCGGGCAGGCCGGAAGCAGCACGGGCCGGTGGCGCAGCAAGAAGTAGATCAGGCTGCGCGTGGGTGCGTTGAGGGCGGACGACCGCCGATGCAGGATCGAGACGCGGTAGGGCTGGCCGAGGCGCTCCAGCACCCGCAGCCTGCCCGCGAGGACGTCCCGGGAGACGGCGCTCACGGGGAGCACGGCCCGGCCCATGTCCGCGAGGGCTGCCGCGCGTGCGGCGTCGCCGGTCATGACCGGGGCCATGCGGCCGTTGGGATGGCTGCGCGCGAGCATGGGCGTCACGTTGGAGGGTGTCACGTACGGCGGGATGAAGATGCTCTCTGTCCGAGGCGTCGCCGAAGCGCCTTCCACCACCACCAACTGGTCGCGCGTCCACGGCACCAGCCGCAACTCGCCTCGGCGTTCGCCCAGCATCTGGCCGAGGCGGGCCGAGATGGCGATGTCGATCTCGCCCTCTCGCACCATCTCCACCAGGTGCTCGGCGTCGTAGACCTGCAGGTCGATCTCCACGGGGACGCCGGCGGCGTGCTGCTTGAGCATGGGGAGCAGGATGGACGCGCCTGTGTTCTCCGCCGCGCCCAGCACCACTCGATCTTGCGTGCGCAGGTTCCTCGCAACGGCGCTGATCTCGCCCACCTGGTCCAGCAACGCCTCGATGTGCGGGAGCAGCGCCTCGCCCTCCGTCGTCAGGGCCACGGGCGTGACGTGGCGGCGCACCAGGCTCAGGCCCAGGGCGCGCTCGAGGGAGCGGATCTGCTGGTGGATGGCGGGAGGCGTGTAGTCCAGGTCCGCGGCCGCGTGCGTGAAGTTCCGGCGCCGCGCCAGGGC
Source organism: uncultured Dehalococcoidaceae bacterium (assembly GCA_964439675.1). Classification (GTDB taxonomy): domain Bacteria; phylum Chloroflexota; class Dehalococcoidia; order UBA2979; family UBA2979; genus W-Chloroflexi-9. The sequence continues at coordinate 811 of CAYTRA010000251.1, read as the reverse complement.
GATGAACGACCTCAACTGGACGAGCGTCACGTTCTCAAGCATGAGCGCCCCAGACCGTTGCACGACGGGCCGAGGGACGGTGTTCGGCCGTCGAACAGCACTATAACGGATGTGGAATGGGAAGGCGGGTGGAGGCTTCGTATCGTCCCCGAAGGGCTCATCACCGGAGGGAGACCGACATGAACCGCTACACCCACTCAGACCTCCCCTCTCACGCCCCCTCGTACCTCGGGCGCCGGGGAGTCTCGCGGCGCAGCCTGCTGCGAGGCGCGGGCATGGCCGCCGCCGGCCTGGGCGCGGCAGCCCTCGTGGGCTGTGGGGAGGACGAACCCACCTCCGAGGCCACCACCCCGACGACGGCGGCGGGCACCGGCACCGGGACGGCCGCCGCGACCGCCGCGGCCACGGAGGTCGCCGGGCCGAAGACGGGCGGGACGTACCGCGCGCGGATCACCGGTGACCCGGCGACGCTGGACCCGTACGCGACCGCCTCGTTCACCGCGAAGCAGTTCGGCGCGTACGTCTACAGCCGCCTGTTCAAGATCGACGCCCAGCCGAACGAGAACCCGTACAACCAGGGGCTCCTGCCCGACCTGGCGGAGTCCTCCGAGACCGAGGACGGCCAGCACTGGGTGGTCAAACTCCGTCCGGACGCGCACTACCACGATGTGGCGCCCGTCAGCGGCCGCGCCGTGGTGGCGGAGGACGTCGTCTATTCGTGGGAGCGCCTGAAGGCGCCGGACTCGGTGAACGCCGTGAACGTGGAGGACATCGTCTCCATCAATGCGGTGGACGACCACACGCTGGAGTT
>CAYTRA010000250.1:0-4250 GCA_964439675.1 uncultured Dehalococcoidaceae bacterium | reverse complement strand
TCCGTGCCGAGCACGAGCCCTCGATAGTCGGGGTGGTCCGTCGCACGTGCGCCGCCCTCGTTCGCCATGGCGTCCGTCATGCCGCCCCCTTACGCCGCGTCCCGCGCGACCGAGGCCGCGATGAGGCGATGAATCATGCGCCGGTCTCCCAGCAGGTGCGTCAGGCGCGCCTCCAGCGCGCCAACCGGCGTCAGGTTCTGGGGCGCGCGCGGGTCCCGCACCGGCGACGAGGCGAGCCGCGGCAGCAGCGCCGCCGTCTGGTCCGCGAGGCGCGAGGCAGCCTCCAGCGGTACGGCAGCGGAACACTCGAGACGCAGCACGCCCCCGAGCGGATGCACGTGCGGCCCGCCCGCCGGCATACGCACGAACCACGAATACCGGCCGTCCGCCAGGTGGTCGCCATCGTTCGGACTGGCCGGGATGGTGAAGAGCGGGGTGCGCTCGCCGGGCAGCAGGGTGGGGAGCAACTCGATCTCGGCGCGGTCGACGTACCACTGCTGGATGCGCTTCACGTAGCCCACCACGCGGCGTCCCGGCGAGCGGAGCGAGCGCAACGGGCCATCCACCAGCGTCAGGACGGACTCGTCCTCCGATAGCGCCTCGGCGAGTCGGGCTTCTTCGTCCAGCATCGCGCGGTTGAGCGCTGCCACCAGGTCGTTCGCGCGCGAGGCGGTGGCGACCGGCCTCGATCGAAACGTCAGCCGTGCCGCTCCGGCGCGCAACGCACGGTCGGCGACCTCGGCCGTGCCGGTGTGCAGGTAGCGCCGCTCCGTCCGCACGTGCTCCGCGAGGATGCGCGAGGCGCCGGGATCGCAGGCAACCGCGCCGACAGCGAACGACCCGAACAGACCGAACACCGGCGTCGCGCCGCCGTCGTCGTCGAGCGCGTGCGCCTCGACGCGCCGGACGCCATCGACGATGCGGACGGCGGGGACGGGCGTCGAGGGCGTCACGGGCGCCCAGACGCTGCGCTCCACGCGCACGTCAGGGACGACGCTGCCGTCGTCCTCCGCGTCCGCGTCGGCGTCGAACTGCATGGCGGTGCCGTACTCCGGCTGCCAGGGCAGAAGTCGGACGGGCATGCGCACACCGAATCGAGGGGAGACTGGCGCATTGTAGCCGCTCCTCCCGTATCGAACACCCGTTCGAGCGTCGCTCGCTCGGGTGTAATCCGGGGGTCGCGTACTCTTCGGGCGTGACGAACGAACACCCCGAGCGACTCTTCGAAGCGGACGTGGACCGTGCGGCGTACGTGCGGACGATGTTCTCCGAGATCTCGCCCCGCTATGACCTAATGAACCGCTTGATGACGGTGGGGCGCGACCAGTCCTGGCGCCGCCGGGCGGCTGAGGCGATCGTGTGGCCCGGCGACACGGTGGTGGACCTGGGCACCGGGACGGGCGACCTCGCCCTCGCCTGCCTCGAGGCGGGCGCGGGCCGGGTCATTGGCCTCGACTTCGCGGGGCCGATGGTGGCGCGGGCACGAGGCAAGGCTCGGGAGCGTGGCGCCACGGCTCGCGCGGGCTTTGGCCTGGGCGACGCGACGCGGCTGCCGCTGGCGGACGAAAGCGTGGACGCCTGGTGCTCGGCCTTCATGGTGCGCAACGTCCCGGACCTGGACGCCGCCCTCCGCGAGGCGTACCGGGTGCTCCGCCCCGGCGGACGCATCGCCATCCTCGAGATTCCGAAGATGGAGGCGGGCCTCCTCCGGCCGTTCGCTCGCTTTCACTTCAACCAGGTCGTACCGCGGCTGGGCCGCGCCATCTCCGGGCACGGCAGCGCCTACACGTACCTGCCGGTCTCGGTGGACCACTTCCTCACGCCTCGTGAACTCACGCTCCGCCTGCACAGCCACGGCTTCGAGCCGACGCTCGTGCGGATGCTGATGTTCCAGACGGTCGCGCTGCACGTCGCAGTGAAGCCGTCGAGGGCCTAGCTGCCCGTCCTGCGGTGGTTACACACGTCCAACAAGCCCTCGCGCCGAACTTGCTAGAATCCGGGCTCACGGACGCCCTCCGCGTCCGCAAGTTGCCTTCCCCCGGTTGTCGAGGAAGCACGAGGACCATCGTGGCGAATCCGATCAGCACCACGACGACTGCTGTCGAGATGCCCTCGGAGGCGGTTTCCCGCTACCTGGAGGCCGTCTTCTACATCGACGCCGAGGGCGACACGGTGCGGGCGGCGCGGCTGGCGGACTGGCTCGGCGTGTCGCAGGCGACGGTGGCCGCGGCGCTGCGGCGCATGGTGGAGAACGACCTCATTGCCATCTCCGAGCACAAAGAGGTCACCCTCACCGAGCAGGGGCGCGAGATCGCGGCGGAGATCGTGCGGCGCCACCGCATCGCGGAGCGCTGGCTGACGGACGTGCTGGGCTTCGACTGGCTCACCGCCGACGAGGAGGCGAGCCGCATCGAGCACGCCCTCTCCCGCCAGGTGGCCGACCGTCTGTTCGAGATGATCGGGCGCCCTCGGACGTGTCCGCACGGCAACCCCATCCCGGGCGCCGAGGCCGTGCCGGGCGAGGAACGCTCGCTGACCACGCTGCGCCCCGGCGAGTCCTCCCGCGTGCGCCGGGTCTCCGAGGTGGCCGAGCACGAGGTGCCCGACCTGCTCCGCTTCCTGGGCGACCACGGCTTCCGCCTGGGTGTGGAGGTGACGGCTGTGGACCTCAGCCGCGGCGCTGGCACCATGACCGTGCGCGTGGGCGAGCAGGACGTGGCCATGTCCGTGGACGTCGCCGGCAAGATCTGGATCGACGCCTAGCACGGCCTCGAGGGCCTCGAAGACGGAGGCCGCGCCTGTTCCCGATCCGCGACCTCAACCCCACGCACTCCAGCACCCTGCTGACGCTCGCTCTGATCGTCGCGAACGTGGCGGTGTTCTTCCTGTGGCAGCCCTTCGGACAAGGGCCGCAGGCCGAGGCGGAGTTCCTCTACGAGCGCGCCGCCATCCCGTGCGAACTCACCGAGGGGCGCCCGATCACCATCGGCGAGGTGGCCGCGGATCGATGCGTCCCCGGGGGCGAGGGGGACGCGCCGTTCCCGGGCAAGAACGTCTGGTTGGCAGCCCTGATCTCGCTGTTCCTGCACGGGAACCTGCTGCACCTGCTGGGCAACATGTGGTTCCTCTGGATCTTCGGCGACAACGTGGAGGACCGCTTCGGGCATGTGCGGTACCTGCTGCTGTACCTGGCGGCGGGGATCGCCGGGACGGCCGGGTTCATCCTGCTGCGGCCGCAAGAGACCGTGCCGCTCATCGGCGCGTCGGGAGCCATTGCCGGGGTGCTGGGCGCCTACCTGGTGATGTTCCCCACGAGGCCGGTCCTCGCCTTCGCGGGGTTCTTCCTGCTGCCCGTGCCGGCGGTCCTCTTCATCGGGCTGTGGTTCATCGGTCAGTTCGCCGTGGTGGACACCGGAGTCGCGTGGGAAGCACACGTCGCCGGCTTCCTCGCCGGCATCGCGATCTCGATCATCTTCCGGCCGATGTTGCGGGCGGCCTCCCGCACCTCAAGGCGCTAATGAGCCCACTCCACCATCGAGGAGTCCCCAGGCCGCGTGACCGGAGCCTGCTTTGCCTAGCGATGCGCCGTGGAGGGCCCGTCGGCGCACCCGAGGCGCACCGTGGGGTTCGTCACACCAGGAGTGTCGCTCGCGGGGAACGAATCCTTGGACTCCTGATCCAGTTGGCGCTGCTGCGCTGCCTCCGCCGGACCATGGATGCGGTCCTTGTGCTGCTGGTACGCGTCCAGCGCGCTGAACTCCTCGGAGCAAAACTCGCAGACCAGGTGTTCGTTCGCCATGCGCCCACGATACCCACGAGTGAGTCGCGAGAACGTGACGAGACCGCTTCAAGCGCTGGCGATGCCGTCCCGAGCGCATGACGCCTCGAGGGGTGGTACGGCTAGACGCGCTCGGAGACCTGGTACGCCTCGAGGCGTCGGATGCCGTACCAGATGCTCGCGGCCGTGAGCAGCACCAGGAGGATGGCGGCGTTCGGCCCCGCGAGGGCGGATTCGACCAGCGCGGACGACGAGGCGGTGAGCGCGTCCGCAATCCCCACCGTGTAGTCCCGGACGCTCAGGAAGCGCACGCCGGAGATGAACTGCGACATGACCGCTTCCCACACAAAGACGTACGCCAGCCCGATGATCAGCGCCCGTCCGAAGCGGACGCTGAGCGTGACGAAGAGCGCGCTGTACGCCAGCGCCCCAATCGCGACGGCCGCGAGGAACGCCGGCAGCAGGTCCATGC
>CAYTRA010000249.1:0-4266 GCA_964439675.1 uncultured Dehalococcoidaceae bacterium | reverse complement strand
AGATGCCGAAGTTGGATGCCTACCTGCACTACCGGAACGTGGACGTCTCCACGATCAAGGAACTCGCCCGACGCTGGTATCCCACCGGACCAAAGACCCCGGAGAAGCGCCAGGCGCACAAGGCGCTGGACGACATCAAGGAGAGCGTGGAGGAACTCCGCTGGTACCGCCAGCACTACTTCCGCTCGCCCGAGGACGTAGCAGCCGAGGCGCCCCCTCCCGAGCCCGAAGCCACCACCGAGGCGTCCCCGAAGGATGCGCAGCCAGCCGCAGGGTGAGCCGGGCAATGCCTGTCCTCGCGAAGGCCCACAAACCCGTTCGTCCTGAGCCTGTCGAAGGGCGGACGGGCCGGGGGCCCGCCGCACCATCGCCCCGCCTCGATACTCGATGGCCACCGCCGCTCCCCCCCGGTAGGCCGAGCCTGAGCAACGCCCGCTCACCTGCCGATGATCCTCCCGAGGGAGTGGCATCGTGACCGACATGGGAGCGCACGCCTGGCGGCTGGGGGAGCCTGACCCGATCGTGGCCGGCACGGCCGGGTCGGTGATGAGCACGTCCATCCTCACCACTGACGTGAACACCTCGGTGGACGAGGCCCTCCGCCTGATGCGCCACCACGACGTGCATCACCTGCTGCTGGAGGACCGAGGGCGCATCGTGGCCGTGGTCTCGGACCGGGACCTGGTGCGGCAGGGGATGCGGCTCACCTCCAGCGAGGACGAGCGCAAGGCACTCCGGCCGGTGTTCCAGGTCGCCCACTACCACCTCGTGAGCGCCCCGCAGTCCGAGCCGATCGTCGAGGTGGCTCGCACCATGCTCCGCGACGGCATCTCCTCGCTACCGATCCTGAATGAGGCGGGGGAGATCGCGGGCATACTCACCAGCCGCGACCTGCTGCGCTATCTCGCGTTCGGGCACGTCCGGCAATTGTGGTCGGAGGCGTCCTAGCGCCTGCATCGAGGTGGTGCGGTTCACCTCGGTAGTCGGGGGCCGCTGTCCGGCGGTAGTCTGTCGCGCCCGAGGACTGACCCCCACCAGCGACTGCCGAACGAGGGCATCGATGCCGGAGCGACCGCCTCCCCACCCGACGGTGGAGATCCGTCCGATCACCGCCGACGAACTGCTGGCGTGGCAGCGCCACGTGGCCCGTGCCTTCGGCAACGCGCCCAACGACGAGCGCGTGGACCGCCTCCTGCGCCCCGTGATCCGATACGAGGACACGCTCGCGGCGTTCGACGGCGACGAGATCGTGGCGACGGCGCACCACGAGCCGGCGCCGGTCACGCTACCGGGCGGCCGCGTGCTGGACTGCGCCGGCGTGACCCGCGTCTCCGTCGCACCGACCCACCGACGCCGTGGCGTCCTCACGGCGGTGATGCAGCACCAGTTGTGGCAGGCGTACGAGGCCGGCAACCCGCTGGCGGCGCTGTGGGCCTCCGAGACCCCGATCTACGGCCGCTTCGGCTACGGGCTGGCCACCGTGCACGAGTCCTACTCGGTGGAGACGCACGACGCGGGCTTCGCGTGGTGGTCGCCGGACACGGGGCTGGAACACCGGGGCAGCGTGCGCTTCATGCAGGACGACCTGGAGGTGATGCGCCCCCTCTTCGAGGCGTACGCCGCCTCGCGGCCGGGAGGCATGCCACGCCTGGACTATCGATGGCGCGCCTACATGGAGGACCCGCCGGAGGAGCGCGGCGGCGCTTCACCGATCACCCGCGTCGTCTACACCTCGGAGGGCGGGGAGCAGGAGGGGTACGCCGCCTACCGGCTGAAGTCGGAGTGGCCGGACCACCTGCCGCGCTTCACGCTGACGGTCCTGGAGTTCGTGGCCCTCACGCCGGCTGCGAGCGCCGCGCTGTGGCGCTACCTGCTGAGCGTGGACCTGGTGAGGGTGCTGGAGGCCGACGACCAGCCGACGGACGCCGTGCTGCCGTGGCTGCTCTCTGACTTCCGGCGCCTGAAGCGCAGGCCAAGTGACGGTCTCTACCTCCGAGTCCTGGACCCCGTGCGTGCCCTCGAGGCGCGGACGTACGCGGTGGCCGACCGGCTCGTGCTGCAACTGGACGACCGGTTCTGCCCGTTCGCAGACGGCAGCTTCGCCCTGGACGCCGGGCCGGAGGGTGGCCATGCGCAACGCACCGAGGCGGACGCGGACCTCGTGCTGCGCCCGGCGGCGCTGGGCTCGCTGCTGCTCGGCACCGAGCGGGCGAGCGTCCTCGGAGCAGCGGGCCTCATCGAGGAGCGCACAGCGGGAGCGCTTGCGCGGGCGGACGAGGTGTTCCGCTCGCCCGTGGCGCCGCACTGCCTGAACCACTTCTAGCCGGAGGCGGAAGGGCGCTGTCGCGCCCGCCCCCTCTCCCCAACCCTCCCCCGCGAGGGGGGAGGGGGTCAGAGGCGGACGGGGCCTACGCGCCACCCCCCCTCCCCAACCCTCCCCCTCAAGGCCTCAAGGGGGGAGGGAGAAGAACCGGAGCCGACGCTACGGTGCCCATCCTCTCGCGCGTGTGATGGGGGTTGGGTAGCCTCGCGCGGCGGGGATGCGGGAGGTGGACGTGGCCGACGACGCGAAGGCATCGCAGGCGAGGGGTGCGCTGGACGGGATCCGCGTGCTGGCCTGCACGCAGATCGTGGCCGGGCCGTTCACCGGCGTCGTGCTGTCGGACTTCGGCGCGGAGGTGGTGAAGCTCGAACCCCTGGAGGGCGAGGGCTACCGCACGTCCGGCGCCGTCGTGCCGAACGAGGGGAAGCGCTTCCAGTCGCTGAACCGCGGGGCGAAGTCGCTCGCGATCGACCTCGGCACGCCGGAGGGGCGGGAGACCGTCCACCGCCTGATCCCGGGCTTTGACGCCATCATCATCAACTACCGGCCGGGCGTGCCGGAACGCCTGGGCCTGGACTACGAGACCCTCTCCGCGCTGCACCCCGGCCTCATCTACTGCTCGATCACCGGCTTCGGCGAGGAGGGCCCGTGGGCCCATCGAGGAGCCACCGACCTGGTGGCATCCGCCTACGCCGGGCTGATCGCGGGGGACGAGAAGATCCACCCGGACGGGTCGCCGGAGCAGATGACGCCGGCCATCTCGGACTACGTGACAGGGCTGGCCTGCGCCGCCTCGATCATTGCGGCGCTGTACCACCGCAAGGAGACGGGCAAGGGGCAACGCATCGATGCCGCGCTGCTGCGCTCCGCCCTCGCGATCCAGGACTTCTACGTGATGCGCCAGCCGGTGACGGACGTGGTGCTGCGGGATCCCATGCTGGAGCAGGTGCGCGAACTGCGCGCCGCCGGCGGGACGTACCAGGAGGTGCTGGACGCGCGGCGTGCCTACCGCTGGGCCGGGGCCGGCCCGCCTCGGCTCTACTACACCGGCTACAACGCCTCGGACGGCTCGATCGTCCTCGGCTGCCTCACGAAGGCGACACGCGCCGGGGCACGCCGGGTGCTCGGGATGACCGAGGACCAGACGGACGACGAGGGCTTCGATCCGAAGTTGCCGGAGAACGTGGAGAAGGTCTCGCGCTGGAAGGAACAGGTGGCGGCGCGCATCCGCGCGAAGCCCGTCGCCCACTGGCTGGAGGCGTTCGGCAACGAGGGCGTCCCGGTTGCCCCGGTGCAGTTGCCGGAGGAACTGGCGGACGACCCGCAGGTGGAGGCACTGGGCGCGATGGTGGACTTCGACCACCCGGTGACCGGGCCGCAGCGCGTCGTCGGCCCCATCACCCGCATGTCCGAAACGCCCACGCGCGCCTACCGGCCCTCGCCAGCCCTCGGCCAGCACACGGACGAGGTGCTGTCGGCCGCTGGGTTCACCCCGGAGGAGATCGACGCGCTGCACGAGCGCGGGGTCGTGCTGTAGTCCGTGGAACTGCGCGTTCGTGGAACATCAGAACAAATGTTTCACGTGAAACATCGTCCATCCTCAGGGTCGGACACCGCCCTCGGCCTGGTCGGACTTCCTGGCGGCATCACGTACCGACTAGCCGCGCCACGTAGCGACCGCTAGCCTCCGCGCACCAACGGGCGACGGGAGGCAGACCGTGGCGGAGCAACCTCGAGGGGCGCTAGACGGCATTCGCGTGCTGGCGGCGACGCAGATCGTGGCGGGGCCGTTCGCGGGCGTGGTGCTCTCTGACCTTGGCGCGGAGGTGGTGAAAGTGGAGCCCCCGTCTGGGGAGGGCTACCGCAACTCCGGCTCCGTGGTCCCCACGGAGAGCAAGCGCTTCCAGTCGCTCAACCGCGGCGCGAAGTCGCTCGCCATCGAC
>CAYTRA010000248.1:0-4266 GCA_964439675.1 uncultured Dehalococcoidaceae bacterium | reverse complement strand
CGCGTCGCGGCCGCGGAAGCGGCGATCCGCCACGTGATGGATGAGGCGCAGGACCGCGCCACCCGCTCGCGCCTCCTTCCCGCCTTCGTCGAGATCGCCCTCGCCGCCGGTGACAGCGCCTCGGCGCGTCGGGCCGCGGACGAACTCTCGTCGATCGCGGCCGCCCTCGATGCCCCGCTGCTGCGGGCGTACGCCGCCCACGCGGAGGGTGCGGTGCTCCTCTCAGACGGCAAGGCGCGCGAGGCCTTCGCGCCACTGCGAGAGGCCTGGTCGGCGTGGCAACGGATCGAGGTGCCGTACGAGGCGGCACGCACGCGTGTCCTGCTGGCCCGTGTCTGCCGAGAACTAGGCGACACCGACACGGCCGACCTGGAGCTCGATGCCGCCCGCTGGGCGTTCGAGCGCCTCGGCGCTTCGACAGACCTCGCGGCGGTGGAGGCGCTGATCACGCGGACGCCGGCCGAACCCGCCTCCGGCCTCACCTCCCGCGAGGTCGAGGTGCTCCGGCTGGTGGCGGCGGGCAAGATGAACCGCGAGATCGCCGCCGACCTGGTCATCAGCGAGAAGACCGTCGCCCGGCACATGAGCAACATCCTGGGGAAGTTGCAACTGCCCTCGCGCGCCGCGGCGACCGCCTACGCGTATGAACAGGGGCTCGTGCGAGAACACTGACTCGTCCTCCCTACACAGATCTACCCAGCCAGTGCGAGCACCCAAGATGCGCATCACGTCCGATGTGCCGCGTCACCCTCAGCCATACGTTCGCCCTCAAGCCCCCGCCCGGGAGCGAAGGGAGAACACCATGGACCGAAGGACCAGCGTCGAGCGCATCGAGACCGTGATTATCGGAGGCGGGCAGGCCGGCCTCGCCACGGCGTACCACCTGCAGCGCCAGCGGCGGCCGTTCGTCATCCTCGATGCGCACAAGCGCACAGGCGACCAGTGGCGGAACCGATGGGACTCGCTGCACCTGTTCACGCCCGCCAGGTTGAGCCATCTACCCGGCCGTCCGCATCGTGGCCCCGGCTGGGCATTCCTCAGCAAGGACGAGTTCGCCGACTACCTGGAGGACTACGCACTCGAGTTCGGGTTCGACGTCCGCCATTGCAGTCGCGTGCAGGACATCGAGCGCACCGGCGACCGCTACCTCGTCACGGCCGGCGGGCGACGCTTCGAGGCGGACCATGTCGTGCTGGCGACCGGCGCCTACGAGGCGCCAAAGGTGCCGGTGTTCGCGCCCGAACTCGACACCGGCATCCTGCAGATGCACTCCAGTGCGTACCTCAACCCCGGTCAGCTGCAGCCCGGAGCGGCCCTCGTCGTTGGCGCCGGCAACTCCGGCGCCGAGATCGCCATCGAACTGGCCGCCGACCGCGAGGTAACGCTCGCCGGGAGTGACGTACCCGTGTTCCCGGTACGTCCAACGAGCGCCGTGGCGCGCGTCTTCATGCCCGCATTCCTGTTCGCCGCGATGCACATCCTGACGACGAAGACACCCATGGGCCGCCGGATGCAGCCCCAGGCGCAGCACCACGCGGCGCCGCTGGTCGGCGTGAAGCCCTCCGACGTGGCCTCGGCCGGCGTGCGTCGGGTCGGCCGCGTCGCCGGCGCTCAGAACGGCCGCCCGCGCCTCGAGGATGGGACGGTCCTCGATGTTGGGAACGTCATCTGGTGCACCGGCTTCCAGAGCAACTTCTCCTGGATCGACCTGCCCTCGTTCGCCTCGGGCGCGGAACCGGCCCACCAGCGGGGCGTGCTCACGGAGGAGCCCGGCATGTACCTGGTGGGGCATCGCTTCCAGTACGCCCTCGCCTCGTCGTTCATCGGCGGCGTCGGCCGGGACGCGGCGCACATCGCCGGCGTGATCGCGAAGCGCGCCCGCCAGCGCGAGCGCGCGGCTCCCGCCGAGAAGCAGAGCGTGGGGTGAGGGGGGCGTCCCACCCCACGTCGCAGGTCAGGCGGGGGCGCTGCCCTCGGCGCCGGGCTGCCCTCGCGTCTCGCGGAGTGCGAGGGCGGCCCACGCCACGGCCGCGACGGCGAACGCGACGCCGAGCGCAACATCAGCCCGGCCGCCGAGCGCATCCGGCGCTGTCGCGTCGAGGTAGAGGTACAGGACGTAGGCGGCGTAGAGCGCGATGAACACCAGGCCCTCCCAGCGCGCGATCATGCGGCCGGTGAAGAAGGACGGCAAGCAGATCACGGCCACGGCGATCATCACCGGGATGTCCACGCGGAGGGCGCTGTCCGCCACCTCGACGCCTCCGCTGCCCACGATGCTAGTGAGGCCCAGCACGGCCAGGATGTTGAAGATGTTGCTGCCCACGACGTTGCCAACGGCAATGTCGCGCTCACCGCGGATGCTCGCGACGACGGAGGTGGCGAGTTCAGGCATCGATGTGCCGGCGGCGACCAGCGTCAGGCCGATCACGAGGTCACTGACGCCCAGCGCCTCCGCGAATGTCGTGGCGCCATCCACGAACCAGTTCGAGCCCAGGACGAGCAGTCCGAGGCCGCCCCCGACGTACGCGATGTCGCGCAGGAGGCCGACCGGGGACGACGTCCGCTTGCCGAACTCCTGGTCGTACTCGTCCACCAGGGCCTTGCTTGCCCGGCGGGCGGAGATGATCGCCCAGGCCGTGTACGCCAGGATGCCGGCAAAGAGGATGATGCCGTCCATCAGCCCAATGGCGCCGTCCAGGGCAAGGAGGATCAGCAGCGCGGAGACGCCGATCATCAGCGGGACATCGAACCGCAGCAGTTGCGGCGAGACCGCGAGCGGGACGATCGCGGCGGAGACACCGAGGATGAACAGCACGTTGAAGATGTTGCTGCCGACGACGTTGCCAATGGCGACGCCGGAGGTCCCGTCCAGCGCGGCGGAGGTGCTCACCACGAGCTCCGGCATGCTCGTCCCGAACGCGACCACCGTCAGGCCAATGACCAGCGGCGAGATACCGACGCTGGCGGCGATACGAGACGCTCCTCGCACCAGTCCCTCGGCCCCGGCCACGAGGAGGCCAAGGCCAATCACGAAGAGAACGACGGTGAGCAGATCCACGGATGCCCTCCAGCCTGACCGGCGGACGTAGGACGCCCGCGACGGTGACACCAGAGGGGGACGAAGCCGATGTCGCGGCAAGTGGCCGCGGCTTCTCGTCTGTCATCTCGCGCGGTCAGAACCTGGCAGCAGCTGCTGCGAGGTCGCCGGTCCCGGCCCCTCTGCGCTTCGACTCGCGGATGCTAGACCTTCGCTCGCCATCGCGCGAGGGGATGCACTGCCGGGGTTCCGGCCATCCCACCACCACCGCCGTCACGGGCACCGAGTCCCGCGGCTCAGGCCTCGAGCGGCGACAACCTCGAACGCTTCGCGAAGCGGAAGAGCAGCACGCCGGAGATCGCGGAAAGCGTGGTGGCGCCCAGGATGCCGAGCTTCGCCTCCTCGAGGACATCCCCCTGGAACGCCAGCTCCGTGATGAAGATCGAAACGGAGAAGCCAATGCCGGAGAGGATGCCGATACCGGCAATCTGGGTCCAGGAGACGCCGCCGGGCCGCGCCGCCCAGCCGAGGCGGACGGCCACCCACGCCCCCAGGAAGATGCCCGCCGGCTTCCCGATCCACAGCCCCAGGAGGATGCCCAGCGCGACACTGCTCTCCAGCGCGCCACCGATCGCGTCCGTATTCAAGGCAATGCCGGCGTTCGCGAGGGCGAACAGCGGCAGGACCACGAACCCAGACCACGGGTGGACCTGGTGCTCCAGGCGCTCCAGCGGTGACTCCGTGTCGTAGACCATCGCCTCCAACTCGCCCAGGGCGCGGTCCGCCTCGGAGTGCCGGTCGTCGCCGATGCCCTCGATGATGTCGAGCAGGGGGCGAGCCCTGCTCGGTAGCGCTCGCATGTCCAGATGGGGACGTGCCGGCGTGAGGGCGCCCATGAGCACACCGGCGATCGTGGCATGCACGCCCGAAGACAGGACGGCGAGCCACATCGCAAAGCCGATGACGAGGTACGCGGCCATGGCACGGATGCCGAGCCACTGCGCAACGAGCACGGCCCCGAACATGCCGCCCGCTACCAGCGCCGCCGTGAAGTCCAGCGACTCCGTGTAGAAGAGGGCGATGATGAGCATCGCGGCCACGTCGTCCACCACGGCGGTGCCAAGGAGGAGCGTGATCAGCGCGCTGGGCGCCCCCTTCGCCGCCAGCGCGAGCGCCCCCAGGGCAAAGGCGGTATCCGTCGCGACCGGGATCGCCCAGCCGTTCGAGCA
>CAYTRA010000247.1:0-4279 GCA_964439675.1 uncultured Dehalococcoidaceae bacterium | reverse complement strand
TGCGCTCCAGGTGGGCGCTCAGAACGTCTACTGGGAGCGGCAGGGCGCCTTCACTGGCGAGGTGGCCGCGCCCATGCTGAAGGGCACCGCGAGCCATGTGCTCGTCGGCCACTCGGAGCGGCGCACCGTCTTTGGTGAGACGGTGTGGGAGACCGCGAACAAGATGCGCGCCGTCTGCGAAGCCGGCCTGACGCCGCTCCTCGCGGTGGGCGAGCCGCACTCGGACCTGCGGGCGGGCCGCACCAACGAGACGCTCCGTCGCCAGGTGTCCGAGGGCATGCGCGGGATCGCCTCGATGCCCCCAGGCCTGGTGATCGCGTACGAGCCGGTGTGGGCCATCGGCACCGGCGAGCCCGCCACGCCCGAGGCGGCCCAGGAGCGCTGTGCCTTCATCCGCTCCGTCATCGCGGAGCGCTACGGCGGCGAGGCAGCGGAGGACGTGCGCATCCAGTACGGCGGCTCCGTGAACCCCTCGAACGTCGCGTCCTTCATCGAACAGCCGGACATTGATGGCGCGCTCGTCGGAGGCGCGTCCCTGGACGCCGAGGCGTTCGCGGCGATCTGTCGCGCCTGCGCGCAGTAGCCCGCCCGTCCGCGGTGACCTCGTCCGCTAGCCTCGCCCCATGACCCGTCCGCGCGTCGTCGCCATCGTTGGTTCCACGGCTTCCGGGAAGACCGGGGCCGCCATCGAGGTCGCGCGAAGGCTGCCCGCCGAGGTCATCTCCGCCGACTCGCGCCAGGTCCGGCGCGGCATGGTCGTCGGTACAGCGGCGCCCACCGAGGGCGAAATGGCCGCAGTGCCGCACCACCTCGTCGGCGTCGTGGCCCCCGACGCTCCGTGGACGATCACCGACTGGCTCGAGGGCGCCCGCACTGCCGTGCGAGAGATCGAGGCGCGCGGGCGTGTCCCGCTCGTCGTGGGCGGTACCGGGCAGTACGTCTGGGCGCTGCTGGAGGCGTGGGAGATGCCCGCCGTGCCCCCCAACCCCGCGCTCCGGGCACGCCTCGAGGCCATCGCCGCCACCGAGGGCCACGAGGCGCTGCACGCCCGCCTCGAGGATGTCGATCCCGCCTCGGCGGCCCGTATCGACGCCCGGAACGTGCGGCGCGTGGTGCGGGCACTGGAGGTCGTGGACGCGACAGGGCGGCCCGTGCCGCCGCTGGAGCCGCGTGACCCCGGGTTCGACTGGAGCGTTGTCGGCCTGCGCTGGCCTCGGGAGGTGCTCTACGAACGGGCCGACCGGCGCGCGGAGGCGATGTTCGCCGGCGGGCTGTTGGAGGAGGTGCGCGCGTTGGTGGACGCCCACGGCCGAGAGTTCGAGGCGCTCCGCTCCATCGGCTACCGCGAGGCGCTCGGCGTCCTCGAAGGTGCGCTGACGGTGGAGCAGGCGGTGGAGCGCACCCAGATCGAGACCCATCGGCTGATCCGGATGCAGGCCAACTGGTTCCGGGAGGACGACCCGCGCATCGAGTGGGTGCCGGGAGACGACCTGGATGCGGTGGTGGATGCGGTTGTGACCGCCGCGGGCGCCTCTTAGGATCACTAGACCATGGGTCACATCCCCAGTCCTCTGCCCTTCTGGAAGATGCACGGCGCCGGCAACGACTTCGTCGTGGCCGAAGTCGACACGCTGGACGTGTCCGACGAGGCGTGGGGCGCCCTTGCCCGGCAGATCTGCGACCGCCACTTCGGCGTGGGCGCGGACGGCCTGATCCTCGTGCAGCCCTCGACGAGCGCGGACCGCAAGATGCGCATCTTCAACGCAGACGGCTCGGACGGCGAGATGTGCGTGAACGGCATCCGCACGTTCGTGAAGTTCTGCTTCGACCGCGGCCTGGTGGCCAACTCGGACGGTGCGATCGTCGTCGAGACCGGGCCGGGGCCCATGCCGTGCCAGGCGTACTTCGCCCCCGACGGCACGGTGGAGCGCGTCCGCGTGACGGCCGCAGAACCCAACCTCGACCCCGCGGCGTCCGGCGTGAGCGTGGAGCAGGCACCGCCGGTGCAGGCGCTGCGGGTGACCGTGCGGGACGCCCTCGGCGAGTCGGAGCAGCGCGTGGACATCGTCTCCATGGGCAACCCCCACGCCGTCGAGTTCATCGAGGGCTCGCCGGACGACTATCCGCTGCACCGCATCGGGCCGCTGATGGAGCACCACCCGCTCTTCCAGCACCGCACGAACTTCGAGGTGACTCGCGTCCTGGACCGCACGCACATGGAGATGCGCGTGTGGGAGCGCGGGGTGGGCGAGACCATGGCCTGCGGCTCCGGCGCCTGCGCTGTAATGGTGGCCGCGCACGTCCGGGGCCTGGTCGACGACGCTGTTGACGTCCGCCTGCCGGGCGGAACATTGCACATCGAGTGGCCGGGGCAGGGCCGCGTGAACCTGACCGGCCCGGCCGTGAAGGTATTCGAGTCGGAGTGGGTCGGATGAACGAACGCCGCCAGTTGGAGGCGGAAGACGCAGTCTTCGAACTCAAGAACACGCCGTTGCGCCCTCGGGAGCGGCGGGAGTTGCTGGAGCGTGATGGCACGTTCCACGTCCAGAGCCCGAACGGCGCGGTGATCCTCGCGCCCGTCCAGGGCCAGCAGGAGTTGTTCTGGGCCTTCCGCAGCGTGGAGGACATGCGCCAGGAGTTCCCGGCCATGTGGCAGCAGGCGCGGGAGCAGATCGACCGGGACGAGGTGGACTACGTCACCACGGACGTCTCCGGCCTCTCCACCCGCGAGTGGCTGGACCCGCTCCTACGGGACGCCGACTTCGAGTTCTTCGCCGAGTGGATGGACATGTCCAACCCGGACCTGGACGAGGACGCGGTGCCGGAGTTCCCGGACGGCGTGACCATGCGCAAGGCGCAGGACACGGACCTGGAGCGCATCTACGAGATCTGGTCAGAGGCGTACGGCGAGTACGGCGACGGCCCGGCCACTTTCGACTGGCTGACGGAGCAGGCGGCCTGGGCCGGTGCGCTGGAGGCGGACGGCGAACTGGTCGCGTTCGCGTTCAACTCGCCGGTGGAGCGCGCGGAGGGCCGTGTGCTGGCCGCCGCCGTGGCGCCGGAGGCCTGGGGGAACGGCTACGGCCGCCTCATCCTGGCCGCCGCCGTCTACCAACTCGCTGCGAGCGAGGCCGTGCGCGCGAACATCCGAGTGCGCCCGGACATCAAGCAGGGCCTGCGTACGTGCTCCGACCTGGGCTTCAAGTACGCTCGCGCCGGCATCGAGTACCGCCGTTCCATCGACGAAGAAGCCATCGCCGAGAAGCGCGAGCAGCGTCGCATTGCCGGCGTGAAGGCGCGCTTCGGGAAGTGGCGCTGACGGCCCTCGCGTCCCCGGCGACGCTCTGACAACCCGCGCCTGTAGGAAGGACCACTCCGTGAGGCTGGCTCAGCGTGTGCAACAACTCCCGCCGTACCTCTTCGCTCGCATCTCCCAGCTGATCGCGGAGAAGCGCGCGGCCGGTGTGGACGTGATCTCGCTGGGCATCGGCGACCCGGATCTGCCGACGCCGCCTCACATCCTGGAGTCCCTGAAGCAGGCCGCGGAGGAGCCGGTAAACCACCGCTACCCGGAGTCGGACGGCCTCCCGGAGTTCCGGCGCGCCATCGCGAAGTGGTACCTGGACCGCCACGGCGTGGAACTGGACCCGGACCGCGAGGTGGTGCCGCTGATCGGCTCCAAGGAGGGCATTGGCCACTTCCCGCTGTGCCTCATCGACCCGGGCGACATCGCCCTGGTGACTGACCCGGGCTATCCCGTCTACGAGATCGGCACCATGTTCGCCGGTGGCCAGACCGTGCGCGTCCCCCTGCGCGAGGAGGACGGCTGGCTGCCTCGCCTGGACGAGATCCCGACGGACGTCGCGCGCAAGGCGCAGGTGATCTGGCTGAACTACCCCAACAACCCCACCGGGGCCATCGCGGACCGTGCCTTCTTCGAGCGGGCGGTCGCGTGGGCGAAGGAGTACGACGTCGTCATCGCGCATGACCTCGCGTACGCGGACGTGTCCTACGACGGCTACGTGCCGCCCTCGATCCTGGAGGTGGACGGGGCGCGGGACGTGGCGATCGAGTTCAACTCGCTCTCCAAGTCGTTCAACATGACCGGCTGGCGCGTGGGCATGGCCGTGGGCAACGCGACGCTGGTGAATGCACTCACGCGCGTCAAGACGAACATGGACAGCGGCATCCCCCAGGCGATCCAGCAGATGGCCATGGCCGCCCTGTCGGATCCGCGCGACGCGATCACGTCCCACAACGCGACGTACCAGCGCCGCCG
>CAYTRA010000246.1:0-4291 GCA_964439675.1 uncultured Dehalococcoidaceae bacterium | reverse complement strand
CTAAGCCTCCGCAGGCGCGAGGCAGGTGCGATGGCCGCAGCGGCAGGCCATGTCGCCCTGCGAGCAGGCGCAGCCGGGGCCGCATTCGCCGCCTGACGTGATTCCGAGGGCTCGTAGAGCCTTGAGTACCAGTCCGACGACGACAGCGAGGATCACGAGGCGGCGGAACAGGCGCATCAGACTTCCCTTCGGGTCGGACAAGGCTCGGGCATTGTGACAGCCATGCGCAACCCGCGCACGCGGGAGAGGGCATCTGTCGCCGCTCCGGGGCTCCTCGCTGGGTACACTCCTGACGCATCGGATGGGGGCGAGCGTGACAGGCGAGGTGGCGCGAGAGCGCGAGACGGTCGGGTTCATCGGCCTCGGCATCATGGGGCTGCCGATGGCGCGCAACATCATGGCCGCCGGGTTCCCGTTGGTGGCCTACAACCGCACCCCACACAAGGTGGACTCCCTCGCTGAGGTGGGCGCGGAGCGCGCCGACTCGCCGGCGGACGTCGCATCGAGGGCGACCGTCATCGTCACCTGTGTGACCGCGAGCCAGGATGTGCAGGACGTCATCGAGGGCGCGGAGGGCGTTCCGGGCGTCCTCGATGGTGTGCGCTCGGGATCAGTGGTGGTGGACATGTCCACGATCTCGCCCGCTGTCACCCGCGACCTGGCCGCGCGCCTCGAAGATCGAGGCGTGGCGATGATCGATGCCCCCGTCTCCGGCGGCGAGCAGGGCGCGATCGGTGGGACGCTCTCGATCATGTGCGGGGGCGAGGCGCAGGCGCTCGAGCGGGTTCGCCCGGTGCTGGAGTCCATGGGCAAGCGCATTACCCACTGCGGCCCCAGCGGCGCCGGCCAGACCGTGAAGTTGTGCAACCAGATCGCCGTCGTCCTCAACAACCTCGCGATGGCGGAAGCGCTGGTGTTTTGCCAGCGGTCGGGCGTGGACCCCTCGGTGATGCTGGAGGCGATCGCCTCCGGCGCGGCCGGGTCGTGGCAGATCTCGAACCTGGGGCCGAAGGTGATCGCGCGGGACTTCGCGCCGGGCTTCAAGGTGGGGCTGCAACAGAAGGACCTGCGGCTCGCCCTCGAAGCCGCGGACCAACTCGACCTTCCGCTGGCCGGCACCTCGCTGGTGCACCAACTGTTCCGCGCGGTCGAGCACCTCGACGGTCCGGACACCGGCACCCAGGCTCTCGTGCGCGCCCTCGAGGCGCTCGCGGGCGTCGAGGTGCGTAGCGAGCGCCGGCCGGAGTTGTAGCGCATCCGCGCGACCCGCGGGGGAGGCGCCACGGTGCCATGGTGCCACAGTGCTAGGTCTCGTCATGTAATATGCGCCAGCCCCCATACAGGCTGTACGCGAACGTCCTCCAGGGCATCGGAGGACACGCGCCCGGCGGGGGATCGCTCCACTCACGACAGGGCCTGAGGGCAGGCACACGGGGAAGGTCACCATGAAAGCAGCAGTCCTGACCGCGGCGCGAGAACCGCTCGCCATCGAGGACATCAACATCGACGAGCCCCGGGCGGGTGAGGCGCTCGTCAAGGTCATCGCCGCCGGCGTCTGCCACTCCGACCTGCACTTCATCGAGGGCACCTACCCCACCCGCTACCCGCACATCCTGGGGCACGAGGTGGCCGGCGTCGTGGAGCGCGTGGGCGAGGGCGTGAACAACGTGCAGCCCGGCGACCGCGTCATCCTCGGCTTCGTGCAGCCGTGCGGACACTGCTCGTTCTGCGACTCCGGGCGACCGTCGCTGTGCCAGACACCGGCCTCCACGCGCCCGTCGAGCGAGCCCGCCCGCACGCGCGCGGACGGTACCGGCGTGACGGCCATGACCAACGTGGGCGGCTTCGCGGAGTATTCGATCACCCCGGCGGTTGGGCTCGTGAAGGTGCCGGACGACGTCTCGCTGGACATCGCCGCCCTCGTGGGCTGCTCGGTGATGACGGGCTATGGCGCCGTGGTAAACACCGCGGGCGTGGAGCCGGGGACGACCGTGGCGGTGATCGGTGCGGGTGGCGTTGGCCTGAACATCATCCAGGCCGCCCGGCTCGCCGGCGCCGAGAAGATCATTGCGGTGGACATGGTGGAGCACAAACTCGCCACGGCGAAGCAGTTTGGGGCCACCGACACCGTCAACGCCGGCGAGGGCGACGCGGTCAAGGCCGTCCAGGAACTCACCGGCGGCGGGGCCAACTACGCCTTCGAGGCCATTGGCCTGAAGGCCACCTCCGAGCAGGCCTACAACATGGTCGGTCGTGGCGGCACGGCCGTCATCGTCGGCATGGTGCCGCCGATGGACCAGATCTCTATCTCCGGCATGATCTGGATGCAGGAGAAGACCCTGAAGGGCTCCTTCTACGGCTCCGCCCGCTTCCACACGGACATGCCGCGCATCCTGAACCTCTACCGCCAGAAGAAGCTGGACCTGGACTCCCTGGTCACGCGCCGCTACTCGCTCGACCAGATCAACGAGGCGTTCGACGCCCTTCGCAACGGCGAGGTCTCCCGCTCCGTCCTCACCATCGGCAAGGAGTAGCCCCTCACGGCTCGGCTCGGGGTGCGCGGGGGAGACCCCGCTCGCCCTGGGCCGGTTCGTAGGAGTCCGGCCGGGACGGCCGGACCGAGACCTCCGAGCGCCCCCGCATCAGAGGACTGACCATGGCCATCGCCAGGAACACCGAGCCGATCACGGAGGCCGACGAGGTCATCGCGCGTTCGCTCGACGACGCTCACCTCCCGGCGCTGCTGCCCGCGCTCGCCCTCGCAGCCGGGGACACCTCGCTGCTGCGGGACGACCTGAAGCCCACGATGCAGTCGCCGCCGCTCCCGCAGGGCGGCCTCTCGCGCGAAGCGCAGGCCGAGGCGAAGGCGATCGCCCTCGATGCCCTGCGCGCGCTCCGCGACGGCGCCTCGGTGCAGCCGCCCACCGAGGCCGGCATCCGCCGCGCCATCGAGTGGATGACCGGCTCCAGCGCGCAGGACGCGCAGGAGTACCTGCCGCTGGTGATGGAAGAACTCGCGATCTCGGAGGACGACCCGCGCGCGCCGAAGTGGCAGAAGCCGCCCGGCGTGGACTTCACCGTCGCCATCGTCGGGGCAGGCATGTCCGGGATCCTCGCCGGCATCCGGCTGCGGCAGGCCGGCGTGCCGTTCGTGATTCTCGAGAAGAACGAGGACGTGGGCGGTACCTGGTTCGAGAACACCTACCCCGGCGCGCGGGTGGATGTCTCCAACGCCTTCTACTCCTACTCCTTCGCGCAGCGCGTGGACTGGCCCACGCACTACTCCACGCAGGAGGTGCTCCTCAACTACTTCCGGGACTGCGCCGCTGAGTTCGGCGTGCGCGACCACATCCGCTTCCGCACCTCCGTGGAGCACGCCGAGTGGGATGCGGACAACGCGCGCTGGATCCTCCACCTCGACACACCGGAGGGCGCCCAGACGCTGGAGGTGCAGGCGCTGGTGAGCGCCGTCGGCCAGTTGAACCGCCCGAAACTGCCGGACATCGAGGGCATCGACTCGTTCGCGGGGCCGGCGTTCCACTCCGCCCGCTGGGACCATGAGGTCGACCTGGCCGGCAAGCGCGTGGCCGTCATCGGTACGGGCGCCAGCGCGGCGCAGTTCGTGCCCTCCATTGCGCCGGAGGTCGCCTCGCTCACCGTCTTCCAGCGGACGGCCAACTGGCTGGCGAACGTCCCCCACTACCACGACGAGGTGCCGGCGGGGCAGCAGTGGCTCTTCCGCCACGCCCCGTACTATGCGCACTGGTATCGGTTCTGGCTCTTTTGGACCACTGTGGAGGGCCTGCTCCCCGCCGTGCGGGTGGACGCGGGCTGGGACGGCGGCGAGCGCTCCGTGAGCCCTCGCAATGACGCGCTGCGCGCCCTGATGACCGCCTACCTGCAGAAGCAGTTCGAGGGCCAGCCGGACCTGCTGGAGCACGTCATCCCGGACTATCCGCCCGGCGCGAAGCGCATCCTGCTGGACAACGGCGCATGGGCGAGCGCCCTGAAGCGGGAGAACGTGAGCCTGGTGGCCACGCCCATCGCCCGCATCACGGAGGCCGGCGTGGAGACGCAGGACGGCCGCCTGCACGAGGCGGACGTGCTCATCTACGGCACGGGCTTCCACGCATCGAAGTTCCTGACCCCCATGCGCGTGACCGGCATCGGTGGCGCCGACCTGCACGCGGAGTGGGGCGGCGACGCTCGCGCGTACCTCGGCATCACGGTGCCGAAGTTCCCCAACTTCTTCATGCTCTACGGGCCGAACACCAACATCGTCGTCAACGGC
>CAYTRA010000245.1:0-4296 GCA_964439675.1 uncultured Dehalococcoidaceae bacterium | reverse complement strand
CCGATGGCGATGACCTCGAAGCCGGCGTTCCGCACGAGGTCGTAGAACTCGTCCGGCCGGTACCAGTAGGAATGAGGGCCACGATCCAGCAGCGCATCCCAGACGTGCGAGAGTCGCGCTTCGTACTGGTCAGTCAGGCTCGAACGCCGCAGCGCTCGCAGGCCTCGGCGATACAGCCGATACGCTCGCCGCGCGAACGCGCGGGCGCCGGAGCGGTGGGAATCGTAGCCGAGGGCTGAGATGAGCAGGATGCCCCCGGGCCGCATGATGCGGTGGAGATCCGCAACGAACGCCGTGCGGTCCTCGGGACGTTCGAGGAAGCAGACGATTTGTCCCACGGCGACGACCTGGTCGAACACCTCATCGCCGTATGGGAGGTGAGGTGCTGCCGCCACAGCCACGCCCGCCCCGGGGACGAGTCGACGCGTCGCCGAGGCGAACCCCGGCACGAAGTCGAACCCGTGGAGGTCGGCGAACCCGGCATGCCGAAGCGCGTCCAGCACGCGACCGCCGCCGCAGCCCGCCTCCAGTAGCCGTCCGTCCGGATCGAGATGGCGCGCAAACAGGACGCGTTCGGGTGGCATCAACTCGCGACGGCCGACCCAATAGTCGAACTCGTCGTCGATGTAGATGTCGGCGTGCGTGCGAGAGCGCGGCATGGCGGCATCATGCGGCACACGGTCGGCACTCGCCACCCGTTAAACGAGGCCGACAGGCACGCCGCTTCCGTACGACTCACCCCAGCGCGGCGCGCGTCTCAGCCGGCGCAGCACCTCGACTGGTCGAGGCTGCAGCGGCTCCTTGAAGAACACGAGCGGCCCAAGCGCGCCGTCTAGCCAGCCTGACGCCTCGTCCTGCCGGCGCCCCACCTCCAGTTGTCGCGCGGAACGCAGGTCCGGCGCACCGCCGGCCCTCGGAGCCGACGCCCGCACCCCGCCCACGTCCAGCACGAGCGACCGGGGCGTCCACCCGGCCGTGACAAGCGCGTCCTCCCCGCCCTGGTGCGATGCGGGCACCGTCACGCTGCTCTCCGCCGCGCCACGGGTGGACGAGAGCAGCCAGTCGCCATCCTCGAACGCCAGCCGCAGTTCGTCCCCGGCTGCCGTCTGGCGGTGGAACACCACGTGCTCGGAGGCCTCTGCGGCGCCCCAGTACGGCCTCACAAAGGCAGCCACCCCACCCCGCCAGGGGTCCAGCCATGCCGCCCCCACGCGCAGCCGCCCCGCCTCCCGGGTGGACGTCGAAGCGTGGGCCGTCCCCGTCCACGCATACCCCTCGCCCCGCGACCCGTCGATGTACGAGGAGGCCCACGCCCCTTGCTCCGCCTGTGCACCGTCCAACAGGAACGTGAACCCGGAGTCGTCCGCCCCGACGTCCACTCTCAGCCGCATCGTCGTCTGCGTCGCCACCCCCGCCGCGCTCATCCGTCGCCACTCCCCGTCCTGCACCTCGGTGGTGGTGGCGATCCAGGACTTCGAGCCGGCGTTCTCTTCGAGCCGAATGGTGATGCTTCTCCCACTCGGCGCGTTCACCCACGCTGACACCGTGTACGGGAGGCCTATGGTCGCCTCGAAGAGCGTGAAGCAGCCGGCCTGCAGGCCGCTCGCGGTACACGAGCCATGGGAGTCGCCGTGCACTCCGCTATCCACGACCCGGGAGATGCTCGCGCTGCTCGTCGGGATCCAGTCGGATGCCGACAGACCAAAAGAGGGGTTCACGACGAGGTTCTCACCGGCTGGTTCGATGGCGTTCGCCGATCCAAGAAGGGTGAGAACCGGGACCGTGAAGTCACTCGGATCGTGCGTCCTCAGCCCATTCTCCGAGATGAGATCGAGTGTCTGCGGAAGCAGTGTGGCGCGCATGTAGACCTCCCGCACGGAGGCTGGCGCGCTTGTGCTGGTCCGCGAATGGCCTTCTGTCGCTCCGCCTCCCGGCGGGCTAGCGGCGGAAGCGGGGGAGGATGAGGCCGGCGAGGAAGCCGAGGAGGGCGACGGCGAGGAGGGCCCAGATGAGGCGGGTCTCGACCTGCCAGAGGAGGACGTCGATGGAGACGGTCTGGGCGTTCTGGAGGACGAGGGCGAGGATGGCGAGGCCGACGGCGGCGGCGACGATGAGGCGGACGGGCAGGGTGCGGTCGGTCTGATCGCTGTGGGGCCGGGTGTCCTGGCTCATGGGGCGCTCCTTACGTCCGGGTTCGCACTGCTGATCGACCCACGGCGTGGTGTGAAGGCGGGCAACATGGCCGCCCGAGGCGCGACGAAGTCGGGTCAAAGCGCCACGCCGCGGGTCGGCGGCCGGGCCTAGCGGGCGGCGGCGGGCTCCCGCTCGGCGAGGACGCGCTCCTGGACGTGCTGGGGCACGTCCGCGAGGTGGTCGAACTCCATGCGGAAGCGCCCTCGACCGTGGGTCAGGCTGCGGAGTTGGGGGGCGAAGCGCTGCACCTCCGCGAGGGGCGCGAGGGCCTCGACGGCGGTGGTGTGCTCTCCGGCGTCGAAGCCGAGGACGCTGCCGCG
Organism: uncultured Dehalococcoidaceae bacterium; assembly: GCA_964439675.1. Lineage (GTDB taxonomy): Bacteria > Chloroflexota > Dehalococcoidia > UBA2979 > UBA2979 > W-Chloroflexi-9. The sequence continues at coordinate 1,783 of CAYTRA010000245.1, read as the reverse complement.
CCGGCCGTTCACCTCGTTGGCGATGTCGCCGGTGAGGTCGCTGGGGGCCTCGATGTGGAGGCGCACGAGTGGTTCGAGGAGCACGGGCTGCGCCTGGAGGACGGCCTGGTGCAGGGCCTGTGCCGCGGCGTGCTTGAACGCGAACTCGGAGGAGTCGACGGCGTGGCTCGATCCGTCGAGCAGGGTCACCCGCAGGTCCACGAGGCGCGACCGGGTCAGGGGGCCCTCGGCGAGGGCGTCGATGAGGCCCTGCTCGACGGCGGGGATGTACTGGCGGGGGACGCGGCCGCCGGTGACGCGGTCCACGAACTCGAAGCCGGCGCCGCGCGGGAGGGGTTCGACTTTGATGACGACGTGGGCGAACTGGCCGCGGCCGCCGGTCTGCTTCTTGTGGCGGTACTCGGTCTCCACGGAGCCTCGGATGGTCTCGCAGTAGGGGACGCGTGGTTCGGTGACCTCGACGGCCACGCCGTACTCGCGCTGGAGGCGGGAGGCGACGATGCCGGCCTGCACGTCGCCCACGGTGAGCAGCACGATCTCGCCGGTGCCCGCCTCGCGGTCGAGGGTGACGGTGGGGTCTTGCTCCATGATCTTCGCGAGGCCCTGCGAGACGCGGTCGAGGTCGTCGCGGCTCTTCGGGTGGAGGGCGCTTCGGTAGGTGGGGGCCGGGAAGGCGAGCGCGGGGACGGCCACGGCGGCGGTGGCGAGGCCTCCGGGGGTGGTGAGCAGGTCGCCGGTGGCGGTGTGGGAGAGGCGCGGGATGGCGCCCACGTCGCCGGCGGCGAGGGCGGGCACCTCGACCTGTTCCTTGCCGCGCATGAGGAAGAGGTGCGCGGCGCGCTCATCCGCCTGGCTGCGGTCGTTGTGGAGGTGCGCACCAGCGGCTAGCCGCCCTCGGATCACGCGCACGTACGAGAGGTGCCCGACGAAGGGGTCCGAGGTGGTCTTCACCACCTGCGCGAGGACGCCTTCGTCCTCGGCGTCCTCGGCGTCCTCGACGGCCGGCGCGGCGCCGAGGTCGCAGATGCTGGTCATGAGTTCGGCGACGCCTCGGGCGTCCAGGGAGCAGACGGGGACCACGGGGTAGACCTGGCCCGTGCGGGCGGCCTGGCAGAGCGTGGCGGCGAGGTCGGCGGGGTCGAGGTCTTCGCCCTCGAGGTAGCGCTCGAGCAGGCCATCGTCGGTCTCGGCGAGGGCTTCGATCAGCATCTCGCGCGCATCGGCGAGCGCGGGGTCGGCGCTGTCGTCGAACGGGCCATCGAGGAGCGAGATCACCTCGCAGTCCGGGCTGGGACCGAGGGTGGCGATGGGGACGACGCGGGAGCCGTAGCGCTCGCGGAGGGCATTGAGGACGCCCGGGACGTTCGCGTTCTCCCGGTCCGTGCGCGTGATGGCGAAGAGTCGCGTCGGTACGCCTCGACGTTCAAGGTGCTCCCAGGCCGCGTCCGTGCCGCCCTCGATGCCGGCGACGGCGTCCACGGTGACGATGGCGATGTTGGCGGCGGCGATGGCGGAGACGACCTCGCCCTCGAAGTCGGCGTAGCCGGGGGTGTCGAGCAGGTCGATGCGGTGGCCGTCCCACTCCAGGGTGAGGAGCGACGTGCCGATGGAGTAGCCGTGCTGGCGCTCTTCCTCGTCGAAGTCGGAGACGGTGGTGCCGTCCTCGACGCGACCGAGGCGCGTGATGGCGCCGCTCGCCAGCAGCATCGCCTCCGCGAGGGTGGTCTTTCCCGACTTGGAGTGGCCCACCAGGGCGACATTCCGAACGCGGTCCGGGGTGTAC
>CAYTRA010000244.1:0-4373 GCA_964439675.1 uncultured Dehalococcoidaceae bacterium | reverse complement strand
CCGACGCAGACCGGCCGGGCTACCACGCCGACGGCGCCCCCGGGGGCGAGGGCGGGGCCCCCGGGGGACCGGCCGGGGGGCCGGGCGGCGCCTGGGGCGGCGCCTGGGGCGGGGCCGCGGGAGCGGCGGCAGCGGGCGGGGCCGCGGGGGGTGCGGTGCACCTCGGCGGGAGTGCGGTACACCTCGGCGTTGCTATGCCCCCACCCCAACCCTCCCCCGCGAGGGGGGAGGGGGGAGGGGGTCAGAGCGGCCTACTCCTCGATGATCTGGCCGTTGGCCTCGGTGAGGCGTTGGCCCTCGACGGTGGTGTTGCGGAGGGTGATGCGGGCGTTGTCCTTGGCGTAGATGTTGCCGAGGTTGCCCTGGGCGTCCGCCTTCACCTGGCTGTCGATGAGGACGATGTGGCTGTCCTCGTTGGCGACGACGTCGCCAGTGATGGTGGAGTTGCGGACGGTCATGGTGACGCGCTCGATGGCGGCGAGGTGCTGGAGGCGGCTGCCCTCGATCTCGTAGTGGGCGGTGCCGCTGTTGATCACGGACTGGGTGTAGTCGCTGTCGCGGATCACCAGGGTGTTGTTGTGGAAGACATTGGGCTCCCAGCCATAGACCTCGGTGTTCACGAGGCGCAGCCGAGAGTCGCCGATCTGCCAGGTGTGGTCGTCGTAGTGGCCGATGCGCAGGCCTTCGACCTCCACGGTCAGGTTGTCCCAGGGGAGGCCCACGATGATGCCGATGGTGACGGCGCCGCCGTCACGAATGGTCAGGTCCGTGCCGGGGACCACGTTGATGCCCCAGCCGTCTACCTCTGAATCGGTGACGGTCAGGGAGTAGCGCGCGCCGGGGTCGTCCTCCGCATCGAAGACCCACTCGCCCTCGATGGTGGCGGGGAGGGTGGTGTCGATGGTGACGTACTGACTGAGGCAGAACTCGAGCTCGAGGGTGTTCGAGCGGTGTACCGCCACGGTGGAGCCGTCGCAGATGGTGGCGCTAAACGTGTCCCATCCGGTCACCTGGACCTGCGACGAGCCGCTGAGGAAGTTCCACGTGTTGCACTGGGCGAAGGTGGGGTCCATCCCCTCCGCGTGGAGGCTGGACTGGTCAAAGAAGGCCCAGTTGAACGCGCCGTTGCAGACGCTGCCGATGCCGGAGCGCTCCACCACCACGCGCGCGTTGCCCTCCGCGACCAGTTCGTACTGGAACGCGTGGTCCTTGTCGTGCAGCAACATCGAGTCGCGCAGCACCAGTTGAGCGTTGTCGCGGAGGCGGATGTCGCCTCGATGGACGACGTAGGCGTCCTCGAACGTGAGGACGTCGTCGCCGGCGAGGGTGATCGGCTCATCGAGGTCGATGCGCTCTGCGTAGATGCGGTAGCGGCCCTCGGTCACCTGGGAGTATTCGCCGCCGGGGAAGCGGGCCGCGACCCGGATCGTCGTGTCGCCGGTGGCCTCGATGGGCGTTTCGTACACCAGCGCACCGTCCGAGGCGGGGTCGCTGCCATCGAGGGTGTAGCGGACCTCAGCGCCGGGGTCGGCGGTGACCTCGATGGCCTGGGGGCCGATATAGATGCCGGGCTCCAGGGAGAGGCGCGGGGGATCGGGAATGGGGACGGTGGTGGGGGTGCTCGTGGCGGTGGCGACGCTGGCCACCTCCGAGGTGGGGGTGGGTGAGGGCGTGTCCGTGCGGCCCTCGGAGTTGTCGCACGCGGCGAGGAGCAGGAGGGGTGCGAGGAGGAGTGCGGCGGCTCTCATGTCGGGTGTCCCCGGGGGAATCATCGGCGGGTGGTGCGGGGAGAGTAGGGAGTTTGGGGCGAAGCAGGGGGCGTTCGCGCCGGGCGGCTCCGATCGTCGCGGACCGGGCGGAGGCGTGGTTCCGGTGTCCTCGGGGCCGGCGCGGCCTCCGTCGACGGGCGCAGCACGCTGCGCCCCTACGGCAGAAGGGGGGAGAGGGGGACGGGGCCCGCGGCGGGTTACCGCTGCATCGAGGCGAGGATGTCGTCGAGGAGGGCGAAGCCCGGTTCGAGGCCGGTGGGCATGTTCTGGAGGTCCATGTCGCGGGCCTCGGCCGTCTCGTACTCGACGGTTTCGTCGAGGGTGGTCTGCCCGTTGGTCTGGGTGAAGGTGGTGGTCACTAGCATCTCACCGAAGTCCGGCAGGCCTTCCATCTCGTAGCGCTGGGTCATCACGATGCGCTGCTGCGGGACGACCTCTCGGTAGACGCCGGCGAGGACGAGGCGTCCTTCGCCCTGCGCCTGCTTCCATGCGTAGCGCCACGAGCCGCCCTCGCGGAGGTCCACGTCGCAGGACTCCCATTGCCAGTCGCCGAAGACGCCCATCCAGCGCTGGAGCAACTCGGGCTTCGTGAAGGCGTCCCAGACGAGGTCGACGGGGGCATCGAAGGTGCGGACGACTCGGATGGTGCGGTCGGTGGGGGCCGTGACTTCGGTGGGGGCTGGCATGGGCGGTAGTCCTCTCGGGGCGGTGGGTGCGGCTGCTACTCGGCGCCCGTGTCGTCGGCGGCGGCGTGGAGTGCGGCGACGTCGATCTTCTGCATGCCGAGCATGGCCTGCATCGCGCGCTGGGCGCGGCCGGGGTCCGGGTCGCCCATGAGGTCCATGAGGGCCTGCGGGATGATCTGCCAGGACAGCCCGAAACGGTCCTTCAGCCAGCCGCACTGCGACTCCTGGCCGCCGTCTGCCGTGAGGGCGTCCCAGAGCCGGTCGACCTCGGCCTGGTCGTCGCAGGTGACGAAGAGCGAGATGGCCTCCGTGAACTGGTGCTGCGGGCCACCGTTGAGGGCGATGAACTCCTGCCCGGCCAGTGTGAAGGCCACGTTGATCGCGGCGCCGGGCTCGGCCGGTGGTGGGGCGCCCTCTGGCATCCGCGCGACGTGGAGGACCTCCGAGTCCGGGAAGAGCGAGGTGTAGAGGGTGGCGGCTTCCTCCGCCTCGGTGTCGAACCAGAGGTAGGTCTTGATCTTCTGGCCGGTGACCGTGCTGGGCATGGGGAGTCTCCTTCTCGGTGGCCCTCGGGAGGGCGGGGTTTCTACTGCGTGTGCTCGGCCTTGAGTTCTTCCAGGAGGGAGTCCAGTTGCTGGAACTGGCCCTCCCAGTGCTGGCGGTAGCGCTCCAGCCACTCGGTGGCCTGTGCCATGGGCTGTGCCTCCAGCCGGCAGGGCCGTCGTTGGGCATCGCGGTGGCGTGAGACGAGGCCGGCACGTTCTAGCACCTTGATGTGCTTGGAGACGGCAGGCTGGCTCATCTGGAACGGCTCCGCCAGTTCTGCCACGGAGGCCTCGCCCTGCGCGAGGCGCGCGAGGATCGCGCGACGGGTGGGATCCGCGAGCGCCGCGAAGGTGGCGTCCAGTCGGTCAGCGGTCATCGCTCATAACCTCTCGGTTGTAGAACCGGAAGGTTATAGATGATTGACCGGCCTGTCAACGGTCCTCCTCAGAGAGCCGCTGCGTCCGGCGACGGGGGCGATCCGGGCCTCAAGAGGGAAGAACTATACGGAGGGGAGGTATCTGCTACAATGTCGAGTGAATTGGTCGTGAATAGCCGCGAAGCGCCGGATCAGGGCGGCTCGTGGCGGGGGTACTGACTTCAGCATGCTTTTGAGCACGAAGGGTGACTACGGCGTCCGCGCCATGATCGACCTCGCGAAGCACGAGGGCGGAGGCCCCGTGCAGCGCGCGGAGATCGCGCGACGACGGCAGATCCCGGAGTCCTACCTGGACCACCTGCTGGCGCAACTGCGCCGGGCCGGCTTCGTGCGCTCGGTGCGCGGGCCGGGTGGCGGCCACATGCTGGCGAAGCCGGGCGAGGAGATCTGTCTGCTCCACGTCCTGGAGGCGTTGGAGGGGTCGTTGGCCCCGCTGGCCTGCCTGGACAACCCGGAGCCGGGCCAGGAGGCGATCTGTGGCCAGGAGTGGGTCTGGCAGGACATCTACGACAATATGCGCAGCAGCCTCGCGGCCGTCTCGGTCGCCGACCTCGTGGAGCACGAGCGGCGACATGAGCGCGAGGCCGTGATCAACTACAGCATCTAAGCGAAGGCCCAGGAGTCGCCGTGGTCGCGCCAGATCAGTCGACAACGCGCCAGCCCGCCATCGCGGACTCGGTGCTGGACCTCATTGGCAACACGCCGCTGGTGCGCCTGAGCCGCATCGGCGAAGAGGGCGCCGCGGAGATCCTCGGCAAGTTCGAGGTGTTCAACCCCGCGGGCTCCGTGAAGGACCGCATCGCGCGCTCGATGGTGGAGGACGCGGAGGCGGCGGGCCGCATCAAGCCCGGCGACACGCTGGTGGAGCCGACGTCCGGCAACACCGGTATTGGCCTGGCGATGGTGTGCGCGACCAAGGGCTACCACCTGGTGCTG
>CAYTRA010000243.1:0-4385 GCA_964439675.1 uncultured Dehalococcoidaceae bacterium | reverse complement strand
AGTTCGACTTCGGCTACTGGCGGAAGCGCATCAAGAGCCCCAAGGACCTGATCGCGGGGAACTGGGTGGACGCCGTCACGGGCGGTGGCTATCAGGCGCCTGGTGCGTTCTCCAACTCACCGCACTACGCGCCAAACCGAGTCGGCATGTACACCGGCATCGCCGCCACTGCTCGTGTGTGGGGGAACGACCGACTCGCTGACGCCGCCATCCGAGGCGTCGACGAGGAGTGTTTCCTGGGCATGGACGCGGAGCGGCCGTTCTTCGACCGCATCGGCGGGCTGGGCAGCGGCCTCTCGGCGCTGTGCCGCGCACGCTGGAGCGCCCCCTACGACGAGGACGACGTCCGCTTCGCCCGCATCCCGAAGTACGAGGGCCCGCTGCTCGCGAGCGCACCGTACCCGGAGGTGCTGGTCACCCGGGCGAAGGGCGCAGACGGGATCCTCGAGTTGACGATGGAGCCCACGGAGGGCAGCGGCCACTTCCCGTTGAAGTTCGAGCGACTGTTGCCGGACCGTGACTATGTGGTCGAGGGGGACGGCGCGACGTTCCGGACGGACCACCAGGGCCTGGGTGAGGCAGAGGTGTCGCTGAGCAAGCGGGTCTTCCTGACGGTGAGGCCGGCCTAGACATTCCGGGAACAGCGACATCTCCGGAGCAGGGCTCCCAGCGCCGGGAATGCGAGGAAGGGGCCTGCGGATGCAGGCCCCTTCCTATGGGAGGACAGTCCCTCACCCGCGCCTAGTTCCGTGGAGAGAACCCACTCTCCGCCACGCGCTGCTCCGCCGCCTCCAGCGCCCGCGCGATGTCCGCCTTGAGTGCGTCGATCGCCTCGGGGGTGCTCGGTGTGAAGCGGCTCGTAGCCGTGGGGGCGACCGTCGAGGCGGTGATTACCCGCTTGTGGGTAAACGTGTCGAACCCGGCCTTGCCGTGGTACGAGCCCATGCCGCTCATCCCCACACCCCCGAATGGCAGGTCCTTGGACGCGCCGAAGTGCAGCGCCGAGACCGAGTTGCGAGTCATTCCGCCGCTGTTGGTGTGCTTGCGGAAGCGCTCGAATTCCTCGGACTCCTCGCCGATCCAGTACGCGGCCAGTGGCGACGGCCGCCGGCTGACATAGTCGATCACCTCGGAGATGTCGTCGTAGGGATAGACGGCCAGTACCGACCCGAACACCTCCTCCTGCGCGACGAGCATGTCGTCCGTCACGCCGGTAAGGATCGTCGGGGGGATGCGTCGGGTAGCGCGATCCGGGAGGTGCTGCGCTTCCTCCTCGTTCACGCCGAGCGTCGCCTGCGCCCCCTTCGCCAGGGCGTCATCGATGAGGCCGAGCACGCGGTCGTAGTTGCGCTCGTTGATGATGGTCGTGACCTGCTCGTTGTTCAGGTAGTCGGACAGGTTCTCCAGGTAGAAGTCCCGGGCCTCCTGCACGAACGCCTCGACCTTCTCGGAGGGGACAAAGACGTAGTCCGGGCACAGGCAGATCTGCCCGCCGTTCCCGACTCGCGCCGCCGCGACCGCTCGAGCGCCCTCGGCGACGTCGGCGTCCGGGGCGATGACCACGGGGTTCTTGCCACCAAGTTCCAGCGTCGTCGGGGTGAGGTTCTTGCCGGCGGCTGTCTGGACCAGGCGGCCGACCGCCGGCGATCCCGTGAAGAACATGTGGTTGAAGGGCAGGTCGGAGAACTGCGCCGCCAGTTCAGGGCCGCCCTCGATGACGGCGAGTTCCTCCGAGGGGAAGTACTTCGCGACCGACTCCGCGAAGATGCGGCCAGAGCGCGGCGCGTAGTCCGAGTACTTGATCATCACCCGGTTACCGGCCGCAATCGCCTCCGCCGCGGGCTGCACGACCAGCGAGAGCGGGAAGTTCCACGGCCCGATGACGCCCACTACGCCGAGCGGCTGGCTGTCCACCACCGTCGGCAGCGCGGCGTCCTCCACCACCACGGGCTGCATCCACTCCTCGAGGTGCTCCCGCACGTGGCCAATGGCGCCGATCGCCGTGGCGACGTTGCTGAGGTTGGACAACTCCGGCCGGTGTCCGTAGTCGTCGTTGTGCGCGGCTGCGAGTTCGTCCGCCACGGAGAGGACGGCAACCAGCAGGCGGTCCAGGCGGTTGCGTCGGACTTCTGCGGACGGCGAGCCCTCCTGGACGAACGCCTCGCGCTGGGCCTGGAAGATGCCGTGCATCTCCTCGGAAGTGGTCGCCGGCATGGGCGCGGCGGTTGTCATCGGTCGCTCCGTTCTTCGTGCGAGTCCACGGGGCTTCGAGTATCCGCGCGCTCCTTGCGCCCCTCCTACTAGGAAGATGGTTCACGCGTCGCACCCGTCGCGCACAACGAAACGGGCGAGGCCGTAGCCCCGCCCGTTGGCTCGAAACAACGAAGGCCGGCGCTAGTCCGGACGCGCGTACACCATGATCGAGCGCCCGGAGATGGCGCCCTGCTCCAGGGCGCGGACGCCCTCGTTGATGTCGTCCAGCGAGCCGTAGCGCTTTGTCACCAGGCTGCCGAGGGGCAGCAGGCCCTGCTTGTACCACTCGACGTACTGCGGGAAGTCCGTCTGCGGGTGGCTTGAGCCGCCGAGCGAACCGCGCAGGATCCGCTCGCCGATCAGCAGCGCGCGAGCATCGATGTTCGCCGGACCCTGCGGCACACCGACCAGGACGGCCGTGCCACCTCGCTTCACGCCCAGGATGCCGGGACGCGTGGCGAGGAGGATCTGCTGCGTCGTGACCTCCAGGCCGATGGCGTCGAAGGCGTAGTCCACGCCGCCGCCGGTGAGGTCCTGGACGGCCTCGACGGGGTTCACCTGCGAGGCGTTCACCAGGTCCGTCGCGCCGAACTCGCGCGCGAACTGCAGTTTCTCGTCGCTGAGGTCGACGGCGATGATCCGGGACGCCTCGGCGATGCGCGCCCCGGCGATGACGTTCAGGCCAACGCCGCCGGCGCCGAACACGGCCACGGTCTCGCCCGGCTGCACCTTCGCCGTCCCCAACACAGCGCCGACGCCGGTGACCACGGCGCAGCCGATGATGGCGGTGTCGTCCACCGAGACGCCGGGGTCGAGCGGAACCACCAGTTCCTCGCTGACCAGGAGGTCCTCCGCCCAGGTGTACACGCCCGACGTGTAGTCACTGCCCCGGAAGCGGTAGGGCGTGGGCGCTGGACGCGGCCGGTCTTCCGAGGAGTCGCGGGGCACCCAGGTCACCATGACTCGATCGCCCTCGCGGACGTGCGTGACGCCGGCGCCCGCCGCCGTCACAACGCCCGTCGCCTCGTGCCCGAGCAGGGCTGGCGTGGCGTGCTGGGGGTTGTGTAGCTGGTGCAGCTGGGAGTGACAGATCCCGGAGGCGTACAGCTTGACCTGCACCTGCCCCTCGGCCGGATCCGGCAGCTCGATCTCCTCGACGGCCAGCGGTTGGCCATGCTGTACGTGGACAGCGGCTCTCGTCTTCAGCGCCCTCCGGCGGTAGCGGTGGACGACGTTCACCTCGATGCGCCGCCGCCTCCACCGTGAGCAGCGCCGCGACGTTCCCAGCGCGCCGAGAGGTACCACGCCCCCCGCCGCCGCTACCACGAAGATTATGGTGCTACCGCAGTCCGCGAGGTGGTGCGCAGGAGGGGGGCGGGGTAGGGCCGTCATGGCGCTGAGCTGAGAAGCTACGCCGGCTCATCCTTGAGCTAGGCGAGCTAGTAGTACACGCTCGTACGGACGCCGTGAGACGACCACCCGTTTCGGCGGCCCTCCTTCGAGGTTTCCCCGCCTAGTAGTCCGACGAGGGACGCCTCGCCGGGCCGCCCCTCACGCCACGTGCGCGAGGGCAGGCGGGCGGCTGCTACATTGCGTACGCGTCCTCTCCTTCCCGGCGGTCTGGTCGCTCCGCCACCTGAACATACCCAGCACCCCACCTCGGCTCGCCCGGGGTACGAGCTCGAGGAGTTCGATGTCGATCCCGCCACGGACCGCCGGCAACCTGTACGCGCGAGGCACCCGCTTCGGGCGCAACGTCTCGGGACCTGCTCAACAGTTCATCCATACGGAAGGCGCCAGCGGCCGGCTGCTATTGATCGCGGCGATTATCGCGCTCGTCTGGGCCAACTCGCCGTGGGCGGATGCGTACGACCGGCTCTGGCATCACGAAGTCACGCTGAACATCGGCTTCATCTCCGTGGAGGAGGACCTGCGCCACTGGGTCAACGACGGCCTGATGGCGATCTTCTTCTTCCTGATTACGCTCGAAGTGAAGCGCGAGGTCACCCGTGGGGAGCTATCGACCCCGCGGAAGGCGGCGCTGCCGCTGGCTGCGGCCTTCGGGGGGATGGTGGTCTCGGCCTCGATCTACCTTGCGTTCAACGCGGGGGGCGAGCACTCGAACGGCTGGG
>CAYTRA010000242.1:0-4388 GCA_964439675.1 uncultured Dehalococcoidaceae bacterium | reverse complement strand
CAAGCGTGGCGAGGACGTCCGCGCCCGCCTAGCCGCCGTCTCCGAACTCACCGAGGAGTGGGCGACCGCCGTCCGAGGCGCCCTCGACGCCATCGAAGCGCTCCAGGAGTCGGTCAGGGGGCGCGTCGCGCCGACCGACGTGTACCTGCTGCTCCAGACCGTCGCCGGCACTCTCCCCTGCGGCATGACAGACACGCGGCCGGAGGGCGACTACCCCCAGCGCATCGCGGACTACATGACGAAGGCCCTCCGCGAGGCGGGCGAGCGCACCGACTGGATCGACGGCGACGAGGCGTACGAGGAGGCCGTGACTTCCCTCGTGCACGCAAGCCTGGAGGCTGACTCGCCTGTGCTCGCAGCGATGCGACCGGTCGTGGAGCGCCTGGCACACCTCGGCGCCGTCAACTCGCTCGCGCAGGTCGTCCTGAAGTCAGCGGCGCCCGGAGTCACGGACACGTACCAGGGCAACGAGGGCTGGGACCTGAGCCTGGTGGACCCGGACAACCGCCGCCCCGTGGACTTCGAGGCGCACGCCGCGCGCCTCGCCTCTTTCGCGCCAGCCCTCGCGGACGCCACGGTCGCACGACTCCTCGAGGGCTGGCGCGACGGCGCGATCAAGACGTTCGTCCTGGCGAGGGCGCTGCGCCTCCGACGCGAGCATCCCTCGCTCTTCCTAGATGGGTCGTACGAGCCGCTGGCCGCGAGCGGCGAGCACGAGGCGAACGTGATCGCGTTCGCGCGCACCGTTGGGGACGCCGCTGCCATCGCGGTCGTGCCCCGCCTCCCGGGCGCGCTCCTGCCACCGGGCGACGACGCGTTCTGGCGCCCGGCCTGGGGCGACACCACGCTGGCGCTCCCTTCCGGCCGCTGGCGGGACGCCTTCACCGGCGCGGTCGTCGAGGGCGAGCGGGCGTCGCTCGCTACGCTGCTCGGCCCGTTCCCGGTTGCGCTCCTCCTCCGGGAGGCCTGAGCGACTTCGAGTCGAAGACGGCCGACAGCGCCACGTCGAGCGTCGGGTGGTCGTAGGTGAAGCCGGCGGCCTGCAACTTGGAGGGGTCCATGCGGGCGCTCGCCAGCAGCAGCTCGTCTACCGACTGGCCCAGCACCAACCGCAGCAGGAACGCGGGCGTACGAAAGAACCAGGGCCGCCGCAACTGGCGCCCCAGCCCCTTCATGAATTCGCGGTTGCGAGTCGCACCCGGGGCTGCCACGTTGTACGTCCCGCTCACCTCATGCGTGACCAGGAACTCCAGCGCCCGCACGGCGTCGTGCAGTGTCACCCACGGCATCCACTGCCGCCCGTTCCCCAGCGGCCCGCCCACGCCGAGGCGTACCGGGAGCACCATGCGCGGCAGCGCGCCGCCGTTGCGGCTGAGCACCACGCCGAACCGGGGGATCGCAACCCGCAGGCCATGCGCCTCCGCCCCGCGCGCCTCCGTCTCCCACGCGTCCACGAGTTCCGGGAGGAAGCCCTCGCCCGGCGGAGCCGACTCGGTGAGCACCTCGTCGCCCCGGTCGCCGTAGAAGCCGCTGGCCCCCACGGAGACGAGCGCCTTCGGCGGCTGCGCCATCGCCCCCAGGTGCTCCACCAGCAGCCGCGTCGCCGGCACGCGGCTGTCCCACAGCACGCGCTTCCGGCCCTTCGTCCAGCGCCCCTCGCCGATGGACGCGCCCGCGAGGTGCACCACCACGTCGCAGCCCTCGAGCGCGTCGGGTGCGATCCAGCCCGCCGCCGGGTTCCACCGCCCCGCCTCCGGCGTCTGCGAGGAGGAGCGATGCAGCGGCGCCACCTCGTGCCCGGCGGCGCGCAGGCGGGCGGCGAGCGCCGTGCCGATCATCCCCGTGCTCCCGGTGATTCCCACGCGCATCGCGACACCTCCTGCCTGCGATCCAACGCTACGTGCGGAAGACGTTCCCGGCTTCGCGGGAACCTCGTAGGCGGGTGCGGAAACCTCGCAGGACCGGGTCAGGCGTACCCGTGCGTGATCGCGAAAGCGGTCGCCTCCGTGCGGCTCCGGCAGCCGATCTTCGGGTAGAGGTTGGTCAGGTGCCGCTCCACCGTGTGAATGCTCACGCCGAGGGCTTGCGCGATCTGCTTGTTCGCCATCCCGCGCGCCAGCAGTCGCAGCACCTCCGTTTCGCGCGGCGTCAGGTCCCCCACGCCATCGAGCCGCGCGACCGGCGTCCCCGACGCTTCGAGGCCCATGAACCGCTCGATGGCCCCCACGCTCGCCGCGATGTCCCCCGCGAACGGCGACGGTGCCTCACCCTCCAGCACCGCCAGTTCCGCGCCAGGGATGGCGGCAGCGAGCGCCTGCGACAGGTCGGCGCGCTGCCCTCGGGCGTGCGGGCGGTGCAGCACCAGCGTCCGAGCGCGCACGCGAGGCAGGTCGGCGCTCACGTCGTACGCACGCGCGGCCATGAAGGCGGTGAGGCCGGCTGCAGGCTCGACGCACTGGCGGAAGTACGCCGCCACCTCGCTCGCGTCGGCGTCGCCCGACCAGAGGTGGGCCGCGCTGTTCAGCGCGATCGGCCAGTAGAGGTCCACCGACTCCGCGGCGTTCGCCGGGAGCGGCATCGGGTACACCTCGCCGCCGCGCGCGAAGCCGCCCCACAGCACCAGGTCCGTCACCGCCTCGGGGTGGCTCGCCGCGTAGGCGATGGCGACGGGCGCGCTGTTGAACAGCCCGCACACGGCGAACTGCGACCAGCCGAGGCGCCCCACCACCGCCTCCACATCGCCGAGCATCGAGGGCAGATCGAACTCGGTGCGCCCTCGGTCGGAGAGCCCCGTGCCGCGCGCGTCGTAGAGCGCCACCTGCATGTTGCGGGCGAGGCCCTCGTACCACGCCCGCTGGCCCTCCAGCCGCCACCCAGCCTCCAGGTGCGAGAACGGCAGCGGCGGCAGGGACAGCAGCGGCGGGCCCTCGCCCAGCGTGGCGAAGGCGATGCTGGCGCCGTCCCGGGTAGTCGCGTAGCGGATCGAGGGCGTCATGTCAGCCCGATCCTACCCGCCGCGCCCCCTACGCCTCACTGCACGGGGTCGAGGGGCTCCGGGGCGACGGGGCGCAGCCAGAAGAACAGGTCGCCTTCGTCTAGCCGCAGCAGGTCGCCGGGGGCGAGACCGTCACACCCGAGGCTGAACCACACGATCCCCGCGCCGTTCGGGTCGATCCACACCTGCCGGCCCTCGCCGCCCTCGAAGGCGAAGACGGCGGAGAATTCCGGGTCCACGTCCTCGCCGCCGGGCGCACCGACCACGGCGTAGAGCCGCAACGGCCCTTCGGCGCCGGTCGCACTCTCGAGGAACGCGTCCATGCGCTCGGACAACTCGTCGCCGGGGTACACGTCCTCCGTGCACGCGTTTGCGGGCGGCGAGGCGTCCCCACCATCCTCCCTGTCGCCGTCCTCGGGCGTCCCGGTCACCTCGGGATCCGCGCTCGCCTCCTCGGGTGATGCCGCCAGCGCGAGGAGCGACGTGCGGTCGCCCTGCACCACGGCGTCCACCACCTGGTCCACCACCGGAATGTCCACCACCACGTCCGAGGGGTGGAGCGGGCTCACGAACTCGAAGTTGGTCTCGCCAGGCGCGATCTGGGCAGACCGTCCCAGGGCACGGACAGTTCCTCCCACGTCTCGTCGTACGCCACCCAGCCGATGCCGGGCAGCGCGAGCCAGCGCCCGTTGTTCGCGCGCCCCGCCACGGGCACCTCGTCGTCCGGTTGCAGCCGGCCCAGCACCAGGTACGCCTGCCCTGGCCCCGCTCGAACGTCGAGGTCGTCCGTGACGATGCGAGCCGTCCCCAGCGTGGGCCACCTCGCCTCCGGCGTCGCCTCTAGGGTGGCCGTCTCTGTGGCGGGCGCAGTCGCGGCGGTTGCCCCGGTCGGTGAGGCGTCCCCACCGTCCTCGGCGTCGCCGCCCCCACCGCACGCGGAGATCAGCGCCACGGCGGCCAGCACTGCGACTGCGGCCCTGGCAGCCCTGGTAGCCCTCGCGGCAGAGAGACGCGCATGGAGGCGGTAACGCACGGTCGAGACCTCTCGTCACGATCGAAGCGATCCGAGGGTAGGGGCATCCCAGGCCCATCGGTCAGCCCTCGCGCCTCCGAAGGCTACCGGCCCCGCGACGTTTCAATCCCATAACAGCCGTGTTGCCCCACTACCATCTTGCCAGTCGGCTGTGGGGAGGGATCGGAATGGAGCAGTACACCCCGGACCGCGTTCGGAATGTCGCCCTGGTGGGCCACTCCAAGTCGGGCAAGACCACCCTCGCGGAGGCGATGCTGCTGGCCAGCGGCGCCATCACGCGTCTCGGTCGCGTCGAGGACGGCACCACCGTCTCCGACTTCGATGAGGAAGAGCGCCAGCACGGCTACTCCATCGGCACGT
>CAYTRA010000241.1:0-4403 GCA_964439675.1 uncultured Dehalococcoidaceae bacterium | reverse complement strand
GGCGAACACAAAGCACTTTTTCGACAATCGCTACGGCACCGGCCAGTCCACGCTGGACGGCGTGATCCGCGCGACCAACATCCTCCTCGCCGGCAAGAACCTGGTGGTCTGCGGCTACGGCTGGTGCGGCAAGGGCGTCGCCATGCGCGCTCGAGGCCTCGGCGCCCAGGTCATCGTCACGGAGGTGGACCCGCTCCGCGCGCTGGAGGCAGTCATGGACGGCTTCCGCGTCATGCCCATCGCGGAGGCGGCACCGATCGGCGACATCTTTGTGACCGTCACCGGCGACATTAACGTCATCGACGTCCCCTCCTTCGAGGCGATGAAGTCCGGCGCCGTCATGGCGAACTCCGGCCACTTCGACGCGGAGATCAACCTGAAGGCGCTGGACACCATGGCCGAGTCCCGCCAGACGCTGAAGCCCTACGTGGAGGAGTACCGCCTCCCGGACGGCCGCGCGCTCGTCGTGCTGGCGGAGGGCCGCCTGGTGAACCTCGGCGCGGCGGAGGGCCACCCGGCCTCCGTGATGGACATGTCCTTCGCCAACCAGGCGCTCTGCGCGGAGTACATGGTCAACCAGCACAAGAACCTGCAGAACCAGGTCTACGACGTGCCCCGCGAGATCGATGACGAGGTGGCGCGACTGAAGCTGGCCGCCATGGGCATCCAGATCGACACGCTCACCGCCGAGCAGGAGCACTACCTGAACTCCTGGGAACTCGGTACTCACTAGCAGGCACAAGCCCCGAAGGCGGCGACCACCGCGGAGGACGCATGACCACGTCGTTCATGAGCAGCCCGCTGATGCGGTTCACCAGCGAATCCGTGACCGAAGGGCACCCGGACAAACTGTGTGACCAGGTCTCGGACGCCGTCCTGGACGCCCTGCTGGCCCAGGATCCGCAGTCCCGCGTGGCCTGCGAGACGGCCACCACCACCGGCACCGTCTGGGTCTTCGGCGAAGTCACCACCAAGGGCTACGTGGACATCGAGGAGATCGTCCGCAACACCGTCCGCGGCATCGGCTACGAGCACAGCGACGACGGCTTCGACGCCAACACCTGCGGCGTGCTCTCCAGCATCAAGGGCCAGTCGCCGGACATCGCCATGGGCGTGGACGCCGCCTTCGAGCTGCGCGAGTCGTCCTCGGAGGACCGGTACGACCTCGTGGGCGCCGGCGACCAGGGCATGATGATCGGCTTCGCCTGCAACGAGACCGACGAGTACATGCCGCTCACCATCTCGCTGGCCCACCGCCTCACGAGGCGTCTCACCAACCTCAGGAAGGACGGCTCGCTGCCCTTCCTGCGCCCGGACGGCAAGTCCCAGGTGACGGTGGAGTACGCCTACGGCGCGCCTCGACGCATCGATGCCGTCGTCATCTCCACGCAGCACGCGGCGGACATCAGCACGCCCGAACTGCGCGAGCGCGTGCTGGAGGAGGTCATCCGCCCGGTCTGCCCGCCGGAGTTGATGGACGACCAGACGCGCATCTACGTGAACCCCACCGGCCGCTTCGTGGTCGGCGGGCCCATGGGCGACGCCGGCCTCACCGGCCGGAAGGTCATCGTGGACACGTACGGTGGCGTTGCCCGCCACGGCGGCGGCGCCTTCAGCGGCAAGGACCCGACCAAGGTGGACCGCTCCGCCGCGTACGCCGCGCGCCACCTGGCGAAGAACGTCGTGGCCGCCGGCCTCGCCGACCGCTTCGAGGTACAGGTGTCGTACGCCATCGGCGTGGCGCGCCCCACCTCGATCGCGTTCGAGACGTTCGGGACGGCCAAGATCGACGAGCAGGAGATCGGCCGCCTCATCGAGCGGCACTTCGACCTCCGCCCGGCCGCGATCATCGACCGCTTCGACCTGCGCCGGCCGATCTACCAGCAGACCGCCGCCTACGGCCACTTCGGCCGCAACGACCTGGACCTGCCCTGGGAGCGCCTGGACCTCGTGGACGCCCTCCGCGCGGACGCCCGCATCGAGTAAGCCCGGGGCGTCCCCAATCCCGTTCGTCCTGAGCCTGTCGAAGGGCGAATGGGCGGGGGCCGGCTGGAACGGGCGGTTGCACCTCGGCTCGCGCAAGTGCCAGCCCCGAGCGCCCCTCGAACGTGATGCTCTGGCAATTGGCCGGGGCACCCCGCCCGCATACGATCCGTGTATGCGAGCGATCGTCCTGGTCGGCGGCGAAGGCACCCGTATGCGCCCCCTCACGTGGCGCACGGCGAAGGCGCTGGTCCCTGTCCTGGGCCGACCGCTGCTCGATCACCTGGTCCTGCACCTCAAACAGCACGGCTTCGACCACGTCACGCTGGCAATGACTCAGCGCAACCCCGCCATTCGAGACGTGCTCGGCAACGGTGACGCCCTCGGCGTCCGCATCGAGTACGCATACGAAGACACACCACTCGGCTCAGGCGGCGCAATCGCGAGCATCGCGGCCGCGTGGCTACATGAGGGCTGGCGCGACACCTTTGCGGTCGTCAACGGGGACGTGATCACGGATCTCAACGTTTCCGCAATGCTCGACAATCATCGTGCGACGGACGCCGTGCTCTCCCTCTCGCTCCACGAGGTCGAAGACCCCTCGCCGTTCGGTGTGGTGGACATCGCGGAAAACGGACGCATCAGCCGGTTCGTTGAGAAACCAACGGCGGAAGAGGCGCCCTCGCGCCTCATCAACGCCGGGACGTGGCTCTTCGAGCCGGAACTGGTCGAGCGCATGGACGGCAGCACGTTCAACCGCGTGGAAGACAACCTGTTCCCCCAACTCTGCGAGGCAGGCGAGGCTGTGTTCGGCTTTCACGAACGTGCCTACTGGGCCGACGTGGGAACCCCGCGTGCACTACTGCGCGTCAACCTCGATATGGCGCGCGGCGACGTACGATCACAGGCGGTGTCGGCACCGCCGGGCGGCGTCCACCAGGACCGCGCCGCCAGCATCGAGGCCGGCGCGCGCATCGAGGCGCCCGCGGTCGTCGGGGCTGGCTCACGCATCGAAGCAGGCGCCCGAGTGCGGGGTAGCCTGCTCTGGGATGGGGTCCTCCTCGAGGAGGGCGCCACCGTCGAAGACTCGATCCTCGCGAGCGGCGTCCGCATAGGCGCCGGCGCGACCGTACGGGGCTCGGTCATCGCGCACGAGGTCGTCGTCGCCGCCGGCGAACACCTCGAAGGCGCGGTACTGGAGCCGGCGGGGCACACGGCCAATCCGGCCGCGGCCCCCGGAAGTTAGGAACGCGATGACGGCCAACATCAGGTTCGGGACGGACGGCTGGCGCGCCGTCATCGCGGAGGACTTCACCTTCGAGAACGTGCGCCTGGTGGCTCAGTCCATGGCGGAGTGGCTGCATCGGGAGAAGCAGGCGTCCAAGGGCGTGGTCATTGGCTACGACACGCGCTTCCTGTCCGGCTCCTTCGCCAGCGCCGTGGCGGAGGTGATGGCGGGGAACGGCATCCAGACCGCCCTCACCAGCACCTTCGTGCCCACCCCCGCCCTCTCCTGGGCCGTCCGCGACCGGGGCGCCGGCGGTGGCGTCATGCTCACGGCGAGCCACAATCCCGCTCGATGGAACGGCTTCAAGGTGAAGCCACACTACGGCGGCTCGGCCCCCGCGGAGGTCACCTCCGCCATCGAGAACGCCATCCCCGCCATCGCCTCCGCCAACCGCGTCGTCGGCAAGCCGCTGGGCGAGGCGGAGACGGAAGGACTGGTCGAGCGCATCGACATCCGCAATGGCTACCTGAAGGCGCTGGGCGCGTTCGTGAACCTGGACTCGATCCAGGACGCCGGCCTCAACGTCCTCTTCGACCCGATGTACGGCGCGGCACAGGGCTGGCTCCCGCGCCTCCTGCAGGGCGGCGCCACCGCCGTCCGCGAGGTGCACGGAGAACGCAACCCCTCGTTCCCCGGCCTGCGCGCACCCGAGCCCATCGCCTCCAACCTCAAGGAGTCCATGGGGCTTGTGGAGGAGGGCGCCTACGACGTCGGCCTCGCGACGGATGGCGACGCGGACCGCTTCGGCCTCATCGACGAGCACGGCCGCTTCATCACGCAACTCCAGACCTTCGCGCTCCTCTCCTACTACTTCCTGGAAGTGCGCGAGGAGCGCGGCCCGCTGGTCCGCTCCGTCACCATGACGCGGATGATCGACCGCCTCGGCGAGTTGTACGACTGCCCGGTCCACGAGACCCCCGTGGGCTTCAAGCACCTGGGCCCGCGCATGATGGAGACGAACGCCCTCATCGCCGGGGAGGAATCCGGTGGCTCTGCCTTCCGCGGCCACATCCCGGAGCGGGACGGCATCCTGGCGGCGCTGTTCATCCTGGACTTCATGACCCGCACCGGGAAGAAGCCGTCCGAACTGCTGGCAGACCTCTACGAGAAGGTGGGGCCCCACGAGTACGAC